>CAZGAI010000356.1:0-4382 GCA_964523175.1 uncultured Victivallales bacterium
TTTACGAGAGACGAATATGTAAATGCGCTTCCGCAAATGTTTAAGATGCTAACGAATAGGTGTACTGCTGTTTTAAGCACTTATATTGAATATTATAATATTCTCATTTTTAAGAATTATCTTTCAAATCTGAAGACAGCCAGTAATAACCCTAAGCGTGATAAAGCTTTTTTTGATACTCCAATTTTGCAAAAGAAAACAAATAAAACTAAAATGACGCCGATGTTTTATTTGACTACACAGCTTAACAGAGCCTGTGATAAATTTAAACCCGACTTCTATATAGCTGTTAAAGAGCTGGTCGATTCATATTTAAAAGGTGTTGAAACACTACTGTCTATTGACCCGACGAAAGCTGCAGTAAATACTCTTAAGCTTCAGAGCCTGCCCACAGATAAAACTGTACAATTTTCGGGCAACTATTACCGTCAGATTGCCAACAGGCTTAGGCTTTACGCTGCTCAGCTTCCATCACGTAACTCCTTATGTATAATGACACCATTTGCAGTTAAATACCGTAATGAGCCTCTTGGGACTGCATTCTCAGGAATTTCAGCCAAGGAGCCGCCTTTTATTTTTGATAATACGACTGGTATAAAATATAGATTAGCCGGGAATGAAGCTTCCAAACGTGATATGTCGTATTTCTGGCAGCTGTCTAAGATGCAGTTTCGTTTTTATGATACTCCTGCTTTATATCAGGGAGTAATAGAAAATGAGAAGGCAAAATACAGTAATTTCCTTTCAATACCATATCCATACGGAAATAGAACAGGAGCTGCAGTTTTTCCATGGGGCTGCAGTAATTCACCTGTGGTTTCAAAAGATGAAAACGAATGGGGAAACGATTCCCAGTATCATCTTGGGACAATCTTTGAAAATCCAATAAAGAGTAACAGTATTGATGCAGATTATTATACTCTTCGCACAGAATATTATGATCAGGGGCTCGGAGCGGATGGTTCTACAATTAAGCAAGGCGATATTCTGTATTATATATCTTTAAGTGCAGATAAAACAAGTATTGGCGCATCGATGCAAAATAATACAGTATATCCTTATGTTATAGTTGATATGCCGTGTTATGTTAACCCTCGACAGGTTCGTCAGCATGCTCCTTCAGATTTTAAAGGAAACCCGGAATCAATATGGGGGCTTAGGTTTAATGAGCACCAGCCTTTTAAATTCAATGTTGCCATAAACGCAGATGGATTTGCGAATTTTACCGATTTATGCAATACTTCCTTCAAGTACAGCACCACTGCAGGAGAATATATTCAGAAACCAGATGATGCAACTGTTGGTGAGCTGCTTTCAGCTAAATGGATAACAAATCTTTCTCCGAAAATAAATGATCAGGGAGATCGTTCTAAATATATTACTTATGAGTTTTCGCAGGAATTTTCACCGATTCCGATATTCCAGGACGGAGTGAGCGAAAATACTTTTCACCTTGGGCTGCTGGACAATGTTGCCGGAAATATAACAGGCAATGTTTTTTCTGTAAATAAAGACTTAGCCGGAACCATCTACGGATATTGTACGACTTCCAACGCTTCTCTTGTAAAATCCTATAACAGTGCAAATCCGATGGGTATTCAGCTTAGCGGATATCCGACTCAGGCGAAGGGGGGAGGAACTTATAAAAGTTCCTATGCAGGCGTGAATTTAGAACCTGGAACAGTTTCGGACACGGACTTGACCTGCACAACTTCTAATTCCTGGACGCAGTTTTGCCCAGGGCTTATTGGCGGGGATAAATATATAGCTGCAGGTGTTAAGAATAATGATAGTTCCTATACACCAATGAATTACGACCTTACTAAGATGAAAGGCAGACAGACTAGCGATAGTGAGTCTAGTTTGAATTTTACTTTATTTCCGATGTGGGAAAATACACCTCATGATTAATTAATGTTTAATAAATACAAAGAAAGGTATGTCATTATGTTTAAAAGAGTTGTTAGTTTAGTATTGCTTATGACAGCGCTGCTGGGAACCGGTTATTTGACTGAATGTTATGGAGGGCTTATTGACGGGACCGCTTTTTCATTATATAACAGCGGTATAGGGAGCGGAGAAAAAATACTTCAGGTTTGTAATGATAAGAACAATGTTTATATAATTACAAATAATGGGAAGTTCTACTATTCAGGCAATAATTGTACAAATTTTAATGAAATAAAAGTTGCACCTGGAGTAACAAAAGTCAATTGTCTGTTTCAGAAAGACGAAACATTTCTCGGAACAGATAAAGGTTTATACACGGGATCTATATCACCGGACGGAACAAACAATTTTAAACTGTCAGAAAAAACAGATCCATACAGCATTTCAAGTATTTTTATCAGTGATTTGATTCCTGATTTTTATTATTTTGGCACAGATAAAGGCCTTTATGAATACTACTTTAAATCTGATAAAAATATGGTGCAGGCTGAAGGTAGTAAAGAAATGCTGGCACCATTTAAAAACATTACTGCCGCACAGGAAAAAGATAGTCTAGTTACCTATATGTATGTTTGTGATAATAAAGATCTTTGGGTTGGAAAATTTGATGCTAAGTATATTTTTACTAAAACAAATTTCTCCAGTAGTACAACTAACGACACTCCAACCTGTGTATTGCCTGTTACTGATGATAACAGTAATAAATTATTTGTTGGAGGAGTAAAAAATTTATATATTTCAGAAAATTTTAATTGTACACAATTTGCCGGTGCAAACCCTCCAATTAGTAATATTACAGATTTGAAAACTGATGATAATTATTTACTGGTCTCTTCGTCGTCGAATGGTTTAAATTATTATAATAGGGGGGCATACGGCACCCTTAATCATATAACAGCTAAGGATGTCGGTTTATCTAGCGACAATATAAATGATATTGATATATTTGCGACTAACCCTATGAAACTGATTTTGGCTAATGATACCTATGTTGCCAAAAATATTCTTTTTATGAATAACAGCCTAGTTGATATAAATAAGAATAAAGTCCCTATAAAATTTCTGGCTTCAGCAAAATCTTCTTCCCCGGGATCCAAATTTTACTGTGCGGCAGGAAATTACGGCCTATTCTTTAGCGATAGCCCTGATAAATTTTTGAGCACCGCTGACGGGGCGGTTCATTATCAATCATTCCCAGGTGAAATAAACTGTATGGCTGCGGATGAAAATGGAGGGAACATTTATCTTGGAACAGGAGATGGTTTAAAAAAGATAAAAAGAGTTGAGGTTAAAAAAGGAACAACAAAGATAATAACTTATCCGGTTACTGACATTAATGTTGATTCACCCAAACTGGATATGTCTATCACTTCAATTTTTTTTGACAGCGATTCTTCAAAACTTTATTTTAGTGCTTGGTACACGGATTCAAACGTAAACGAACTCTTTTCAGCAAAAAGTGATCTTACTTCATTTACAAAAGAAGATATTCAGTTTCCTAATAGTGATTTAACACAACCTATTTCAGCTCTTTACGTAGACTCCTCCAATGCGGTAGCCGGTTTTTCAAATGGAAACTACGGGGTCAAATCAGAAGGTAAATGGCTTCCGGCCAGTAGTTTGCCAGGGTCGGCCGGCATAAAAGATATTCTGGTTGACGGCAGCGAGCTTTATATTGGAACGATAAACGGGTTTTACTGGGGAACTAAAAAAACTAATCCTAAGCCTGTAAATTCCGCTGATATTTATGATGTTAAACAATATTTGAAAGGTTTTACCGGCGAAGTCAGCCAGGGGTTTTCAATGGCAAAATGGATAGATGCCGGAGTTCAGAAAAAGATTTTATTTCTCTGCCTAAGACACTGGGAAACTTTTGATATTGAATCTGATACTGAAAATATTCCCGGCGGCCTTGCGGTATTCCCTTCGGATCAGCTTCCTTTAACCAAGGATAGTGATTTTAGAACTTATTATGAAAATGATGGGCTGGGCAGTTTTAACATTAATACCAGCATGGTTACTGATTCAGACACAGTCATTATCGGAACGGATAATGGCATTGCTGAAGCACAGTTGAAAATTAAATAAAGTTCATCTACTTGAGGATAATAACATGATGAAAAAATATTTGTTGCTGACTGTCGAAATATTTATATCTTATTTCTGCCTAATAATGGTTTTCGGTATGGGAAACATTTATACGCTGTCCGCCGCACAGGTGGGCAGCAGCAAGGCTGTGTATCTTAAGGCTATAACATCAGGACAGGGGACTAATACTCTAAGTATAGAAGCATTGAATACGACGCTTGGTACCCTTGTAAATTATAAAATTCCCGATGATATAACAAATTTCTATAATAAACGTCTTTTCGATTCTATGATTGGAATGGTAAAAATTGTAACATATACTGACAAGAGTGCACGTTATCCAC
>CAZGAI010000357.1:0-4367 GCA_964523175.1 uncultured Victivallales bacterium
AAAAAATATTTTTTCCAAATCTTTAGATAATAAAATATTAAATTTGATATTAGGATAGGTTTTCTCTAATTCTTTTTTTGTTACTTCTGGTTTTTTGCATCCTGAATACTTATCATTTAAAACAAAACAATATTCTTTAATATTTACTATTTTATCCCAGTTTTTTAAGAGTTTTTCAAAATCTGTTTTCATTTTTGCTGCAGCTTTAGAGTCGCTTGCAGATGCTTCTTTGGGGGAATATACTTGATAATAACGACCAAATTCTTCTATCCAACCATCATTTCCTCCATCACCACCACCTGATGGTATCTTTTTGAAATTATCATAGGTTTTTTCCATAATTTCTTCAAAAAAAGATTGAAACTCGATGCCATTTTTGGAAAAAATTCTATTTTTGAATTGCAGTAGTAAATAATTGTAGTCAATAGGGTTCATTTTTAAATAGAATTTGTGTTAAGGTTATGATACTATATATATCATAAGTTAGCTCGTTTTGCTGTTTAATGCAAGTTGCTGAGCTATAGGACATAATTGTCTAAATAGACCTAAGTAAACCATTGGTCTATATTATATTTATCTATGCAGTTATCAATACTTTTTTACTTTTTACGGGATTAAATATGACTTCTAGTTTTTTGAACGATTTAGAAAACCGCCTTTGGGATGCTGCTAATACTCTATGGGCGGGAGCTGCATTGAAACCATCTGAATATTCACCTCTTGTATTGGGACTTATTTTCTTAAGATTTGCTGATCATCGTTTTACTGTAGCAGAAAAAGAAATTGAAGGTAAGTCTTCAGGTCGTAGAAAGGTCGGTAAAACAGATTATCAGGCAAAAGGTGTTTTGTATCTTCCCCAGGATTCTAGGTTTGCCAATCTCATAAAACTTCCAGAAGGTGAAAGTATTGGTAAGGCATTAAATGAAGCGATGAAGGCTATTGAAACTGAAAACAGTGAACTAAAAGACGTTTTACCAAAAAACTTTCATATTCTTGATAACAGTCTTCTTAAATCATTACTCAAAACTTTTAATTCCATAACTATGGATGTTGAAGGCGATGTCTTTGGAAAAATTTATGAATATTTTCTTGGTAAATTTGCAATGTCTGAAGGACAAAAAGGTGGCGAGTTCTTTACTCCGACTTCTGTTGTTAAACTGATTGTAGATATTATTGAACCCTTCCATGGACGTATTTTTGACCCGGCATGTGGATCTGGCGGTATGTTTGTACAATCTGCAAGGTTTGTTTCTGGGCATAAGAAAAATCCGCATGATGAAATTATGGTTTATGGTTCTGAGCGAGTGGATGAAACAGGTCGACTATGCCGTATGAACTTAGCAGTACATGGGCTTTCTGGTGATATAAGACAGGAAAACAGTTATTACGAGGATGTTCATAAGAGTATTGGTAAATTCGACTTTGTTATGGCTAATCCTCCATTTAATGTGAGCAAGGTGGATAAGGAGCGAATCAAAGATGACCCCCGTTTCCCTTTTGGTATTCCCAGGGTTGATAATGCAAACTATTTATGGATACAAAGATTTTATTCATCTCTCAATGATACAGGTCGTGCAGGGTTTGTTATGGCAAATTCTGCTAGTGATGCTAGAGCTTCCGAACTTGAAATACGAAAACAGCTAATTCTTAATAAAGCTGTAGACGTTATGGTTGCAGTTGGTTCAAATTTCTTTTATACAGTTACACTTCCATGCACATTATGGTTTTTGGATAAAGGCAAAAAGAACACTAAAAGAGAAGATACAGTTTTATTTATAGATGCAAGGCATATTTATAGACAAGTTACTCGTGCTATACGTGACTTTACACCAGAACAGAATGAGTTTTTAGCAAATATAGTCAGGCTTTATCGTGGAGAAAAACCTGAATTTAAAAACGGCAGTGAAGAAATGCTGAATGAAAAATTTCAGGCAGGTATATATCAGAATATTGCAGGTCTATGTAAAGTTGCAACTCTTGAAGAAATAGAAGAACAGGGATGGAGTTTAAATCCAGGAAGATATGTTGGGGTTGCTGATAGAGCTGTAGATGATTTTGATTTTTATGAAAAATTAGAAGAATTGAATGAAGAGTTGGAAATCCTTAATTCTGAAGCCAGTGAACTTCAAGAGCAGATTTCAGGCAATGTTATAAAAATACTTGACAATCAATAACTGGACATGATTATGATATTAAAAGAAATTGCTGAAATATTTGATTGTGAACACAAAACGGCGCCTATTCAAGGGGGTGGTATTCCTTCTGTTAGAACCCCAAATGTGGGGAAAGGTAGATTGATTTTAGATGGTGTAAATAGAGTTTCAGAAGAAACTTATAAGAAATGGTCACGACGAGCTATACCACAGGAAAATGATCTGATATTAGCAAGAGAAGCTCCTGTAGGTAATGTTGCAATTATACAAAAAGGTCAAAAAGTTTGTTTAGGGCAGAGGACTGTTTTAATCCGACCTAACAAAGATACTATTAATCCACATTATTTGACATATTTGTTGCTTGGTGATGAAATACAAGGAGTGTTTCATGGCGTTTCATCAGGTGCAACAGTTGCTCATCTCAATGTAGGAGATATTCGTAAATTAAAATTACCTGTATTACCTCCACTTCTTACTCAAAAACGAATTGCAGATATTTTATCAGCTTATGATGATTTGCTTGAAAACAATAATAGGCGAATTAAAATTCTTGAAGAGATGGCACAGAATCTCTATAGGGAGTGGTTTGTCAAATTTTGTTTTCCTATATATCGTTCAGATGGTACATTAGAACGCATCCACAATCCAGAAACCGACCAAATGAAAGATTCAGTAATGGGGAAAATTCCTGTGGGATGGAAAGTAAAGAAATTATTTGACATATCTAACCCTACATATGGATACGCATTTAAATCTAAGCTTTTTAATGATGACAATAAAGGTATCCCTGTTATTAGAATCAGAGATATACTAAACAATAAATCAAAAACTTATACACTTGAAACACCAAAAAAAGAATCTCAAATAATAAAAAATGGTGATTTGTTAATTGGAATGGATGGTAACTTCCATATGGGAAAATGGGCTGGAGGTCATGCATTTTTATGTCAGCGAGTAGTAAAAATTACTCCTTCTAGTGATAATATAGGTGCTTATTTATTATTTAATTTATTTAAACAACCGATAATTAATTTAAACAAGTCAATAGTTGGTACTACTGTTGCTCATTTAGGAGACAAACATCTAAAAGAAGTAAATGTCTTAATTCCAGACAAGTATTTATTAAGGGAAGTTAATAGTAAACTAAATCCTTTGTTTTCAAAGGAAATTAATCTTCATATAAAAAATAGTAATTTATCTAAAACAAGAAACTTATTATTACCTAAACTGATTTCAGGGGAAATTGAAGTGTAAGTCATGAAAATATTACTGGATACAAATATTTTTATTCCTTTAGAGCCTACGAGCCTTGACGATATAGAATATTCAACAGATCAGGTAATGGAGCTCCAGAGAATAGCAAATGAAGATAAACACGAAGTATACCTTCATCCGTCAAGTTTAGAAGATATACGTAGAGATAAAAACTCTCAGCGTATGCAGCTTAGAGTGCTAGAGTTTTCCAAGTATTCAAAGTTAGAAGCAACAGATCCGTCAACTTCTTTTTTAGAGATAGTTAGCTCTGAGAAGAAATCCACAAACGATGAAGTAGATAATACTTTATTATATTCAGTCTATAATAATGCAGTTAATATATTCGTTACAGAAGATAGAGGAATACACTCAAAGGCAAGATTGCTTGGAATTGAGGAAAGAGTATATTTAGCCTCAGATGCTCTCTTATTGCTTAAAAAACTCAGGTCAAAAGAAATAATACCACCACCTGCAGTTAAGAAAATAAAATGTTATAATATAGATGTAAAAGATCCAATATTTGATTCTTTGCGTAAAGATTATGATGGATTTGATAAATGGTTTGCAGAATGCCAAAAGAAGCATCGAGAATGTTTTATTATTAAAGGTTACGAAAGTATTAATGGTATTTGTATTCTCAAGGATGAGTGTGATAAATATGGAATCGATGGTTCTATATTAAAACTCTGTACTTTTAAGGTAGCTCCTCATGCCAAAGGAGTTAAGTATGGTGAATTATTGCTAAAAGCAGTTTTTGATTTTTTATATAATGGAGATTATGAAGGTGTGTATTTAACAGCATATCCTAAACATTTATCATTAAAATTTTTCTTTCAAAATTTTGGTTTTAGAGTTATAGATACAAAGGAAACTTCAGAAGAGTTAATTATTGCTAGAAAGTTAAACCCTAATGAAGTTGATTTTAATAACTTTAAGCCATTAGAGTTTCATACATTATTT
>CAZGAI010000358.1:0-4362 GCA_964523175.1 uncultured Victivallales bacterium
TCAGCGCGCAAGCTCCTTTTAAATGATTGGCATAGTCGTAGGTTATCAACCTCCGGTTGTTTCGACCTCGTTTTAAATACTGCTATCGCAGCATTCAAAACTCACTTGACTCCATTAAATGGGAGCCTAAAAGGCTTAAAAAAAATGCAGCTTCGCTGCAAAAAAATAAGGAATTTTACACTTAATAATTTCTATTAATTGTTCAACTTATTGCATACACTTCAGATTGATTATTCTTTGATAACGGACAACTGATTACCAAATCTTATGGTGTATTCTGCCAGTTTGCTCCATTCGGGTAGGTTTTTTTCAACCATAAATCAATAAGATTAACAGCTGCAACACTTCTGTTGATAGGCATTAACGCATTTAAGTTTTTATTATCTGCAGTATTTTTTATGTTGTTTCTAAGCTTGGGAATATCAGCTACACCACTTATATCAGGATGAAGGTCATGGTTCAGTTCAACCTTTAGACCAGTAAATCTGTCAAAAACAGGTTCTCCCATATGTTTGCCCGGTTTCCAGTTAACACCTTTCGGTACAAACGTTTCTACTGCTTTACGATGAAAATATCTCCCCATTCCTTTAGAATATTTAAATTCAGTCGGAATGGAAAGGAAGAACTCAATAAGCTTAACATCAAGTAAAGGCCATGCATAATCTATACCGTAGGCATAAGCCATATTTGTACAGTTATTCATTCTGGTCGGAACAAAAGGCTGAAATCTTCCTTCAAGCGTAAACTTATTAAGATTTGTATATCCGGCATCAAACTTTGCTGTATCAAAATATTTTTGTTTCAGTGAATAATGTTTTACAAGTCCATCTTTAACCGTAAAATATGGCCATCGCTGTTTCCAGGCATTTAAGAATCTTGCATTATATTCATCCGGTTTTGAATAATTCAGCTTATAATACATTTTTAACAGTCTTAAAAATGCTGTCAGTTTACTGCCGGGGAGTCTCCTGTAAAGTTCAGTATATTTTTTGTTTATGAGTAATTCCTTTAACGCAATATCTCCATGTATTGAGGTAACGAATTCATCGCCTCCAAACCCGGACAGCAGGGTTCTTACATTATTTTTCTGACATTCTTTGTAAAAAGGTACATGAAAAGTAGCATTCCCATGTTCAACAGGATACCCTAATGCATCAAGTGATTTCTCTGTCACTACATCGAATTCAGCAGATAAATTGGAACAGCATATATAGTTGTTTTTAATTCTGTATTTTTGACTCGTCTGAAGAATATAATTAGGCTCATGTTCAAGTGTGGCAAAACCAAAAGTATAAAATTTTTCTATAGGCTGGTCAAAGTTTTTTGCTGCTAAAGCTGTTATTGTCGAGGAGTCAATTCCTCCACTTGTCTCAGAGCCAACTGGGTAATCTGAATTAATTCTTGTTTTTATCGCATTACTGAGAAGGTATTGATATTGCTCTATACATTCTTCAATTGTTACATTTTCTAACTTATTTTCACCATTAAAACTGAAGTATTTTGTTTTCCTAGTACCTTTTTCAGATACAATTAGTTTATGAGCAGGGGGAAGTTTATAAATATCTGCATAGGCTGTTTTTTTAAAGTCCATTGAAAGATGGAGCATATATTTAGCAGCCCACTCCATATCAGGATTTACAGGAAATAGCTTAAGTCTATGAAAAAGTGTAAGCGTTGAACTGAATACAAAAATATCATTATCACCATAATAATAAAATGGTTTTACACCCATATGGTCAATAAAACATAATAATTCATTCTTTTTAGGACTAAATACAACAGCACTATAATCTCCATAAATATAATCTGTCAGGTTATTTCCCCACTTCAAATAACTTATATGAATCAGTTCAGAGTCACACTTCATTTTTAGTTCTTTTTGATTTAGACCAAATGTTAACCCTAAATCTTTTCTGTTTGTAAGTCTTCCCCAAAGTAAAATTATATTATCAGTTTTCTTGTCTATATATGGTGTAGGATCATATTTGGAAGCTGGATCATTCCATAGTGTACTCTGAACAAGTAGTATTTTATTATTCAGATAATACCCTGTTTTGTCATCTTGTATGAATTGATTAAGAGTATTTACAATTGTATTTTTACACTTTTTTAAATCAAGGAAACTTTGTCCTTTGTTAATTATTCCAGCTATCACTTCTATCCTACTTTCTTTTTATGGAGCACCTTACAAAATGCATGGTGTAAAATACCTTCTTTTATTCGTTGAGTATAAACTAGCCAAAATATGCTACTTCAGCAAACTCACTGTTATCAGCTCCTCCGGTAACAGGAATTTCACCTGCTTTAAGCCAGGCATGAGCTATTAGCTTTTCATCCTTATCTTTGCTCATCCCCAAATAAATAGTACTATCAATATTCCTAAATTTCAGCATAAATCTTCCAGTAATTGCCTGAGGAAGGCAATTACATTTCCAAAGCAGCATTGGTGAAATACGCTTAATCCAGTATGCCACTCTTTTTATAACTTTTATATCAGCTGAACTGGGTGTGTTACTTTCCTTCTTATATTTACCAAGCATGGGTTTTAAAAAACGGTACGGAAGGATTATAATTGTCATTCTAGAAATAAACAGAAGAACTATAGTTTCCAAAATCATTCTCTTATCTGCTAAAGAAAATCTGAAAAATTTTATTAATAACATCTTTTATAACCTAATGAATCAATTTTATCCTAATCATAACTTATATTTGCTTAATTCGAATAATTCGGTGACACTTCTAGCAATCCCTGTTCTTTGATATAATCTGCAAATTTGATTATATCACTGATACATCTATCTTTTTCTACAGCAAATTCTGTAATTATTATATTTGCAAGCTCTTCAACTGTTAAAGGGGTTTCTTCTATCAGTTCCCATACTCTAGTGCCAACTTGATTGAAGTTATAATAATTACCATTCTCAATATTCATCATTACTATTTCTTCATCAAGATAACTGTGTTCCTGATTTTTACTTCTGACTATTTTTGTTCCATTCGTTATTTTCATAGTTTTCTTCGTTTCTTCGTTTCTTCGTTTGGATTTTTAACATCTTACATAACTAAATAAATCATATCAAAAAGCAATCTTATCATTATCATCTAGGTAACCAATTTTTTTCATTACATCATAGTTACATTTGATAATTTTATCAATATGATCTTTTTTAAGATATTTCTGCCAGTCCCCCACTTTGCCTTTTCTAAAAAAGTTTTTGCATTTCTGGGGCTTTTCTGAAAAACTTTTCTCATCTTCCTGTTTTCTGAGGTTTTCAAAACTGCATATATCTATTGCTGATTTTATTTCACTATCACTTTTATTAAGTGCTAGAAAGCTTACGGCTTTCTTAAATGTTTTAAAAGAGTTAAGCTTCATATCTTCGTATCTAAGTACACAAACCTTATTAGGTGACTTAATCCATGATTCTGCATGTTCACTCCATGTTAAGTGTTTCTGTAAAAGCTGATTTGGGAAGCTTTTTTTTGTTCTGCATAATGCAAAGTCATGACTACAGAGGTTATCAATAGTTTTATCAACAGGCTGTGAGTTATGGTTTGAGAATGAAACAGCAACATCAAGAGGATTCCTTACAATATAAATAACTCCAAAAGTAACTTCAGGTGGAAATATCCATTCATTAAATTTTGTTTTTGTAAAAGCATCATGTACTTTCATATACATTCTATCTTCTATTTCTGATGAAAGGTTTCTATATACATCAGGTCTTAATGCTTCTGTTTCTTCAGTTGAAATTTCAGAGGATTCAAGACCTGTATGTTCTTCAAAAATCCCCCTTGCACTGGCAATTGGAGTACTGTAGAGGTCATTTATATCAGGCTCTTTAATTTCCTCGTCCAAAATAGTGCTCAGAAAAGTCCTGAACCAAGTATTACCAGATTTGGGATACGAAGCCAGCCATACTATATTTTTTGATTCATTTATCATCAAATCAGCCTAATTGTTCTTTGATATTCAACATTCATTTTATCTTTTTACACTTTTGTCTTTATCAATTAATTTCCATCCATATATAGTCGGTTTCATTTGGTTAATTCGGTGACGACCTAAGTATATCTTCTTCAACTCTGTCAACATATTCCTCAAAATTATCTGG
The DNA here is from genome assembly GCA_964523175.1 of uncultured Victivallales bacterium. Lineage (GTDB taxonomy): Bacteria > Verrucomicrobiota > Lentisphaeria > Victivallales > GWF2-38-69. The sequence goes on from CAZGAI010000358.1 coordinate 4,116, forward strand.
TCTCTGAGGGCGGTCAATAGTTGTCATTGGAAGTTTTGCAAGTTTAACTTTCACTCTAAAATGAGGGATTTCTTTTTTTAATCCTTTGATATAAGCCCTTCTGTAAGTATTTGCAGTTAAAACTTTAAGTCTGTCGATTTCTTTTGTTTTTTCAATCGTTAGTATTTTGTCATCATTGTGAGTTCTCAAGTGATAGATTTTATGAATAGGATATGGTTTATCTTCAATTTCTTCACTGAAGTTAACA
>CAZGAI010000359.1:0-4353 GCA_964523175.1 uncultured Victivallales bacterium
CATCCAGCTGAAAGTTTAAGCTCTTTAAAATCTAACACTGCAAAACTTGAATATTCAATAATTAATATCTATAGTGTTCAGGTTTATATGGGCCATCAGCTGAAACACCAATATAGTCTGCCTGTTCCTGAGAAAGCCTTGTCAATTTTACACCAAGTCTTTCAAGATGCAGGCGAGCAACTTCTTCATCCAGTTCCTTGCTTAGACAATATACACCGACAGGTTTAACATTTTGCACGAGATCAATCTGTGCAAGTGTCTGATTTGTAAATGAGTTACTCATTACAAAACTTGAATGCCCTGTTGCACATCCTAAATTAACCAGGCGACCATCAGCCAACAGGTATATTGCGTGGCCATCCTGATATAAATATTTGTCAACCTGAGGTTTAATATTTATTTTTTTAATACCAGCCCATGCCTCCAGCTGAGAAACCTGAATTTCATTATCAAAATGACCGATATTACAGACAATCGCCTGATCTTTCATTTTTGACATATGGTCGGCAGTAATAATATCTTTATTTCCTGTCGTAGTAACATAGACATCTGCTTCGGCAAGTGCATTTTCAACAGTTGTAACTTCAAAACCTTCCATTGCAGCCTGCAATGCACAAATAGGATCAATTTCCGTCACAAGAACCCTTGCGCCGAAACCGCGCATTGATTGTGCACATCCTTTTCCAACATCACCATAACCGCAAACACAGGCAACTTTACCTGCAATCATAACATCTGTTGCTCTCTTAATACCATCAGCCAAAGATTCACGACAGCCATATAAATTGTCAAATTTAGATTTTGTTACAGAATCATTAACATTTATTGCAGGTACTAAAAGTTTACCAGCTTCCATCATTTGATATAAACGATGAACTCCGGTTGTTGTTTCTTCAGAAACACCTTCCCATTCTTTAACAACATCATGCCATCTTGTAGAATTTTCGGTCAAAGTTGTTTTCAGAATTTTATTAAGTTCCAGTTCGTCTTCTCCATCGGCAGGAAGATCAAGTATTGATGCATCTTTTTCTGCGTCATAGCCGCGATGTATCATCATTGTTGCATCTCCACCGTCATCAACGATGAGGTTAGGTCCTTTTCCATTAAAGTCCAGTGCCTTTTTTGTGCACCACCAATATTCTTCCAAACTTTCACCTTTCCAGGCAAAAACAGGAACTCCGGAAGCAGCTATTACAGCAGCTGCATGATCCTGAGTTGAGAAAATATTACATGAACACCATCTAACTTCAGCACCAAGATCTACTAAGGTTTCAATAAGAACCGCAGTCTGAATAGTCATGTGTAAACTACCCATAATTCTTTTGCCCGCCAAAGGTTTTTCTTTACCATATTTTACACGAAGGGACATTAAGCCCGGCATTTCTTTTTCTGCTATTTCAATTTCTTTTCTGCCGAATTCGGCAAGAGATATATCTGCTATTTTATAATCCATTGGATTTTCCCTTTATTTAAAATTAACGCATAATAATGCGACAAATTATTATTTTTGCATTTTTCAGCAATCCATTTTTAATCAAAGCCATCTCGGCTATTATGCTTAGTAAAAGCGACAAGACGTCGCCTTTACCTCCCACAATATAATTATATTATTATACTAATCGTTTTCTAATTTCAATCCATCGCTCATCCGGAATGCAAGCTCCCATTATCTGAACAACTTCAGAGCCAAGGATTGCCCCAAAGCCTCCGGCCTTCTCCAATAATTTCCCGGTTAGTGCTTTGCTTCCGGTATATGCATACAGAAAACCCGCCTGCCAAAGATCACCGGCTCCGGTTGTATCAACTGCCTTAACAATGTTCGCACCAACTCTTACTTTTATATCACCTGCTTTAATCACTGCCCCGTCTTTACCAAGTTTCAGGGCCACTACATCACAACGTCCATTCAGATCATCAAAAATATCTTCAGGGTTATTGCTGCCACAATAGGCCATAGCTTCATCTTCGTTACAAAAAACAACATCAACGTAGTTCTTTAATAACTCAGGAAGAATATCTTTAAATTGATTAACAACCTCAAAAGAGGCTAAGTCTATACTTACAATTAGCCCCTGCTGTTTAGCAAGTTTTATTATTTTCTGTATAAACTCACCTCTATACTGAAGAGTATACCCCTCCACATGAAGGTGCGTATAATCAGAAAAATCTTCGACATTTACTTCATCCGGAGAAATAGTAACTGCAGCACCAAGATATGTTCTCATGGTTCTTTGAGAATCCGGAGTTACCAGACTAAGACATTGACCGGTCCTGACACTGTCACTTATCTTAAACTGAGAAATATCTCCTCCGGCACTTTTATAATTATCAGTGTAAAATCTACCTTGTTCATCATTCGCGATTTTACCTAAAAAACCGGTAGGAACACCAAGTTTAGTTAAAGCCAATATCGTATTAGCAGCAGAACCGCCCGGAGCCATATTAGGAATAGAGGAAGTTTTTGTGAGCATTTTTTCAATTACTGAAATATCCACAAGTTCCATCCCCCCTTTTTCACCATCAATGTTTGCAAGAAAACTATCTTCGACATTTACAAGAACATCAACTAAAGGAGAACCTACACCTAATATCTTCATATTTCAGCCTATTTTTTTATCAAATTTAATTAGATATTCCCAAAAATTTCGGGAACATCGTGTTAGGTTTAAGATTTTATGTAGTACTAAAAACTTAAAACCAGTATTATAATAAACCATGTTTTTTAGCTGCATCTATCAGAGCATCTACTTTGTCTGTTTTTTCCCAAGGGAAAATATTTCTTCCAAAATGACCATAAGCAGCTGTTTGTCCATATGACCAACCGTTTGCATGAGGATGTTTTAGTTGAAGTGTATCAATAATTGCAGCAGGTCTCATGTCAAATACATCACGAATTGCTTTTTCAAGACTTTCGTCATTGTCAATTTTACCAGTTTTATATGTATCAACATTTAAGCTCAAAGGTTCTGCAACACCAATAGCATAAGCAACCTGAACTTCACATTTTTCGGCAAGCCCTGCAGCTACGATATTTTTAGCAATATAGCGGCACATATAAGCAGCTGAACGGTCTACTTTAGACGGATCTTTTCCTGAGAAAGCTCCTCCACCATGCGAACCAACACCACCATATGTATCTACTATAATCTTACGTCCGGTTAACCCTGTATCTCCATGTGGTCCACCAATTTCAAAACGACCTGTAGGATTAACAAAATATTGTACATCATCATTGATAAACTGAGCAGGAATAACCTTTTTTGCTACTTCGATAACTACTGCACGGATATCTTCATCTTTTGCTTCAGGAGTATGCTGATGAGATACAACAACAGTTTCAACCTTGGTCGGTTTTCCCTTGATATAGCGAACAGATACCTGACTTTTAGAATCAGGACGCAGAAATGAATATTTTTTCGGCTCTGTGTGACGTAATCTAGCAAGTTCTTCAACTATTTTATGTGAGAAAACAATTGGAGCAGGCATTAATTCTTTTGTTTCATTTGATGCAAAACCAAACATCATTCCCTGATCTCCTGCACCCTGCTCGTCATATTTACCCTTACCTGCAGTAACACCCTGAGAAATATCAGCAGATTGACTATGGATACAGATCATTAATTTAGCTCCATCGGCCGAGAATCCCATGTCACTTGTATTATAACCGATTTTTCTTACTACGTCGCGGGTAACAGTTTCCCAAACTACATCAGCAGAGGTAGATATTTCGCCTGAAACAACAATTAGGTCTGTTGTCACAAGAGACTCACAGGCAACACGGCTATTAGGATCTTGCTCTAAACAGGCATCTAATACTGCATCTGAAATTTGGTCACAAACTTTATCGGGATGTCCTTCTGATACTGATTCAGAAGTGAAAACATGTTCAGCATGAATTTTACTCATTTTCTTAATTCTCCAGTTACTATTAATTTCTATATAAATAAAATAATTTAATTATAAATTAAACCGTATAATTTTGCATAATCTTTAATTTTTTCAAGGTTTATATGCATACTTCTGCTTATTTTATTTTATTTACCTCCTCAGAAACTAGTTTGCACACTTGTCCAGTTGCGTAGACGTTATGCTTGCGTCTCAAACGTGCTACTCGGGCATTACGCGCATTATCAGACGGCATACCATGCGTCTCTACATTACCTGTTTCTGCCCATTAAAACTGTCGAACATAGGCCAACAGACCGGCGTTCTTATGAAACTATTTTTTTTGTTTCTGCCTGATAAAGCCAAAACATTGAGATCGGCGCTAATATAGGATTACACCAGCAGCATACAGTCACCGTATGAATAAAAACATAATTTAGCTTCAATAGCTTTTTGATACGCATTTAA
>CAZGAI010000360.1:0-4295 GCA_964523175.1 uncultured Victivallales bacterium
TTCATACATTATTTGGTCCAAAGTTTATTCATACAAGTGCGGATTCATACATTATTCCAATTCAACCAAGGTATTCTAGTGTTCTTTTTCCAGAACTTGAACAACAAGCTGATCTTTTTAAAGGTTGCAATTCTTTTGGGAATAGCATATTAAAGGCTTATCTTTCGCATTCTCGTATAAAAAATATCTTACCAGGAAGTACAATTTACTTTTATAGGTCTAAGGATATTCAAGGACTTCAGGCTATTGGAGTTGTTGAAAAAATACTTAGATCAAATAATCCTGATGAAATAGCTTCTTTTGTGGGAAAGAGAACAGTATATTCTGGAGATACTATTAAAGAAATGTGTAATAAAGAAGTTCTTGCAGTTCTTTTCAGGCAGGCTAATAGTTTTGAAGAACCAATTTTTCTGGATTTACTTAAAAATAATAAAGTATTCATTAAACCACCGCAATCAATTATGAGCGTAAAAACAGAAGGAGCAAAATGGCTGGCTCAACAGAAAAGAATGTAGTACTACTACCTATAAAACCTAAATACGCAGAAGCTATTAAAAATGGGCATAAAACAATTGAATTTAGGAAAAAAGAATTTTCTAGAAAAGTAAAATATATTGTCGTATACTCAAGTAATCCTAAACAAGAAATAATAGGATTTTTTGAAATAGATAATATTGAAACGGATTCTCCTAAAAATCTATGGGATAAGTATTATAAAGTTGCAGGTATCGAAAGTAAATCATATAATGAATACTATAATAACTCAAAAAAGGCAGTTGGTATCAAAATAAAAAAATTCCATAGCCTAAATAAGTCAATAAAATTATATGAATTGAAAGTTGGTTTAAAAGCTCCTCAGAGCTTTTGTTATCTTGAACCAAGTTATTTTGAGTTTATTAAAGAGTATATGGTTGATTCAAATAATTTTGATCATGCTGAGAAGTATTAGTCTTTTATAATTAAGTTTAAATAAATGTTGTTGAACATAATACTTTAGATTTATTGCTACATCATTTACTAAATTTGAAAATTGAAGAAAGAGAACCTTGAACCTTAATATAGTAACGGAAATATGAGCTATAAGAATCAACAATCAGAAAATGCACTAGAAGAGGCAGTAGTTAAACTGTTTAAAAGTTTGGGTTATGACAGTGCAGACCTAATGCATGAGACTTTTGGAGAAGAAGCTTCGCATGGAAGAAAAACTTCTACTGAGGTTATTTTTACGTCTCGTTTAAAAGCAAAGCTGATTGAGTTTAATCCAGATATTCCAGAACAAGCATTAAATGCTGCTATAGAGGAATTGGCTCGAGATAGAAGTGCAATGAATCCTGTCTATGCTAACCAGAAAGTTTACAAGCTGTTAAAAGATGGAATACAGGTTGATTGGAAAAATGAACATGGTGAAGAAGAGTCTGATATAGCAAAAGTAATTGACTGGGAACAATCTGAAAATAATGATTTCTTTTTAGCTCAACAGATGTGGATTAGTGGCGAGCTATACAATAAACGATGTGATCTGGTTGGATGCGTTAATGGAATTCCACTTATTTTTATTGAATTGAAGAAGCCTGCTGTAAATGTTAAGCATGCCTATGATGACAATTTGAAAGATTACCAAAATAATACTATTCCTCAATTATGGTGGTATAACGCATTTATTATTTTAAGTAATGGTAGTGAATCAAGATTAGGAAGTACTACTGCTCAGTGGGAGCATTTTGTTGAATGGAAAAAGATTTCAGATGAAAATGAAAAAGGCATTATTAGTCTTGAAACAATGGTAAGAGGAACATGTGAGAAAAAGAAATTGATTGAATTTATTGAAAACTTTATTATTTATAGTGAAGTAAAGGGAGGTCTTGCAAAAATTATTGCAAAAAATCACCAATTTCTAGGTGTTGGTAATGCTGTTAAAGCTGTGACTCAAATGCCAGAAAATAAAGGTCGCCTTGGAGTTTTTTGGCATACACAAGGAAGTGGAAAAAGTTTTTCAATGGTTTTCTTCTGTCAGTACATTCAAAGAAAAATACCTGGTAACTGGACATTCTTAATCGTAACAGATAGAACTGAACTGGATAAGCAGATTTATAAGACATTTGCAAACAGTGGGTTGATCAATGAAAAACAGTGTCAGGCAGAAAGTGGAAACCATCTGCAACAACTCTTAAAAGAAGACCATAAATTTGTATTTTCTCTTATTCAAAAATTCCAGACAAATGATGGAAGCGAGTATCCGAAATTATCAGACCGTTCAGATATTATAGTTATAACAGATGAAGCTCATAGATCGCAATATGATACTCTTGCAATGAATATGAGAAGAGCATTGCCAAATGCAGCCTTCATCGGTTTTACTGGAACGCCTTTAATCTCCGGAGAAGAGCGTACAAGAGAAGTTTTTGGTGAATACGTGTCAATATACAACTTTAAGCAATCTGTTGAAGACGGTGCTACTGTGCCTCTTTATTACGAGAATAGAATTCCAGAGCTTCAACTTATTAATGATACTCTTAATGATGATGTTTATGAAATAGTTGAGTCAGCTAACCTTGATGAAGAGCAGGAAAAGAAACTTGAGAAATATCTTGGCAGAGAGTATCATCTAATAACGAGAGATGAAAGACTTGAAACTATTGCAGAAGATATAGTAAAACACTTTATTGGACGTGGAAACCTTGGTAAAGGTATGGTTATAAGTATTGACAGGTTTACTGCTGTCAAAATGTATGATAAGGTGAAGAAATATTGGGATAAAAACTTACATAAACTTATTAATAGAAAACATTCAGGAGAAAAAGGTCTTGATGAATTAATCAGTTTTATGAAAGAAACAGATATGGCTGTTATTATTTCAACATCCCAGAATGAACAGGCTTATTTTGCAGCTAAAGGTCTTGATATTCTGACTCATCGAAAGAGAATAAAACGGGATGACCTTGAGACTAAATTTAAGAACTCTGAAGATCCTCTGAGAATAGTATTTGTCTGTGCAATGTGGCTTACTGGATTTGATGTTCCATCATGTAATACAATATATCTAGATAAACCGATGAAAAACCATACTCTAATGCAGACAATAGCTAGGGCAAACAGAGTTTTTCCTGATAAGAACAATGGACTTATTGTTGATTATGCTGGTATTTTTAGAAACCTCCAAAAAGCATTAGCTATTTACGGCTCTGGTTCTGGAGGAGGAGTTGACGAAGGAGACACTCCTGTTGAAAATAAAATTGAACTGGTAAAGATGCTTGCAACTCAGGCAGAAGAAATTAAAAACTTCTGCTGTCAAAATGAAATAGACATTCAAAATATTCTAGAGAGTCAGGGGTTTCAAAGGATAGCACTAATAGATGATGCTGTAGATAAACTCGTGTTTCCAGAAGATACTCAAAAAAAATTCCTTTCTAAAGTTGCATTGTTTATTAGAATTCATAAAGCTGTTATGCCTGATCCGATAGCTCACGAATTTGATGCTTTAAAATCACTTATTAAAACGATTGAAAGTAAATTAAAACCTGATGATAAAGTAGATATAAGTAAAGTTGTAAAAGATATAGATGAACTGCTTGATAGATCAATTTCTACTGAAGGTTATGTGATTAATAAATCTTTAAAAACAGTTAATCTTGGAGATAATCAATCACCTTATAATGAAAACAAGCTAATTGATTTAAGTAAAATAGATTTTGATGCTTTAAGTGAATACTTCCATAAAAGTAAAAAACGCACAATTATTGAAAAGCTCAAAACTGCAATAGATGCAAAACTTAAGGAGTTGATTGAGCTTAATAAAACTCGCATGGACTATCTAGACAAGTTTACGCATATGATTGATGAATATAATAATGGAAGTAGAAATATTGAAGAGTTTTTTAAATTGCTAACGTCATTTGTAGATGAACTTAATCATGAAGATAAGCGAGGTATAAGGGAAGGTCTAAGTGAAGAAGAACTTGTGATTTTTGATCTTCTTACTAAACCTGAAATTGATTTAACCGAAAAAGAAAAAAAAGATGTTAAGAAGGTAGGCAAACAGCTTCTTGAGAGACTTAAACAAGAAAAGCTTGTTCTTGACTGGAGAAAAAGACAACAAACTAGAGCAGCTGTATTATTATGTGTAGAAGAAACTCTTGATAAACTACCCACGGCATACGGCAACGATATCTGGCAAACTAAATGCCAAAATGTCTACCAGCATATTTTCGATAATCACAAAGACGCAAACCATAACATCTAATCTTTAGTAGTATAAAGTTATAATTATTAAATATAAAAATTTTAAATAATCAAAA
>CAZGAI010000361.1:0-4284 GCA_964523175.1 uncultured Victivallales bacterium
CTAAGAACACTTTCTCCCAAAAGTCAGCTCTTCTTTGATCTTTAGTATTAGACAGAATTGAAGGGCATTGAAGAAATAGAACGCAAACTGCTAGTAAGCTGATTATATAAATTTTTTTAAAAATCATAATCTAATTACTTTCTGGATAAGCTATACCAAAGGTATTTTTTCTTTTTTGAATAATTTATGGAATGTTTATTCCTTACTAAGCAATTTTATACTAAAAGAAATATTTTGTCGATAGGCTAACTATGCAAAAAATCAAAAAGATAGCATTATGTTCAAAAATACTCTACTATTTTAGATAAACGAGTAGCAAATAAGAATTATTTCAATATAGTTTGATAGGTGATGAATGCTTTCAGGTCAGATAATGAACCGTTAAACATGTCTAAATCTACTTTTTCGTTAATCCCATCGCATTTCCCTGATTGTGAATACTGCCAGAACTTCCATTCCTGATTTGTCCAGGTACTAGGTGTAAGAGGAGCCTTGGGTGGATTCTGATAATCAGCAATCCAAAGTGTATAAGATTGTAGATCATTACCTGTTAAATATTTTTGTGCAAAATAATAGTTAGTATAAATAATAGGTTTATGACCCAAGGCTTTTTCGACTTTATGAAGCCAGGATAGGATGTTTTGACAAAATGAAGCATTATTGACACCTGAAGGTGGAGATCTTTCTATATCTATTACGGGAGGCAAATCCATTAAATCAAGTTTCTCTACAACATTAATAAAATTATTTGCCTGGCTGACGGCATTATCATTTGGTTCATAAAAATGATATGCTCCCCGTGTAATGCCGGCTTTTTTAGCTCCGCTCCAGTTTGCTGCAAACATTGGGTCTGTATACGTAATTGCATCTGTAGCTTTAATAAACACAAACTTGATTCCGCTTGATTTAACTAAATTCCAATCGATGGTTCCCTGGTAATGAGAAACATCTATTCCCTTAACACATTTATTCATATCAACTGCCTGTGTACTGCTGTTTGGAGCAGATGCAAAAGCAATAGAGACAGATAGGATAAATATAATTAATATAACTATTTTTATTGTAATTGCAGACTTTACATTTTTCATAGAACGATATTTCTCCTTTGTCATTGTGTGGAAAGAGTTAAGGTAATGAAATCCGGATTATTTTTTCTCAAAGATATACTTTTTACAGCATTGATAAAGTTTGTTTATCTGTTCTTTTGTTCCAATTGTGATGCGTATATATTTGCCGGTTATTTCGCCAGGGAAGTATCGGACTAGAATGTTGTGTTCTCTTAAATAGCGGAAAAGGTCTTCGCCGTTACTATCAGGTGGAGAAACAAAAAGAAAATTTGACTGTGATGGTATAACTTTATAACCAAGATTAATAAGTTGTTCTGACAAGAGCTTTCTTGTCTTTTTTATCTTTTTAATTGTATCTATGAAGTATGGCTGGTCCTGCAAGGCTGCGAGAGCAAGCTGCTGCGTAACAAAATTAATATTATATGAATCTTTAACTTTCATCATACCATCGATAACTTTTGAATTTGCTATTCCCCAGCCGAGGCGTATTCCTGCAAGAGAATAACTTTTTGACAATGTTCTGCCAATTATTACATTAGAATACTTTCCAGCAAGGTCTATACAGGTCTCCTCTGCAAAATCAGCATAAGCTTCATCAATAAAAACGATGCCTTTAAAAATTGAGCAAAATTTTATGACTGAACCTATATCAAAAACGGTTCCGGTCGGGGCGTTTGGACGTGTTATGAAAAAAAGCTTTGTATCTTTAATGGACGAAAAAAGTTTAGATTTATTGTCTGATAATTGGGCTGGAAACCCAAAATTATCGTTTTCATTCAATGGAATTTTAACTGTTATTGCATTCTGTATTTTTGCAAGAACCGGATACAAAGAATATGTAGGTTCAAAACATGCAATTTTTTCTTCTTCTCCGACAAAAGAGCGTATAGCAATTGTTAGTATATCATCTGAACCATTTCCTATAATAATGTTTTCTTTTTGGTAGCCGTAAAGATCAGCTACTGCTACTCTGAGGTCATTTGCTAAAGGATCTGGATAAAGCCGCAGTTTATCATAATCAATTGATTTTAGACATTCTGCTATCTTCGGGGAGGGAGGGTACGGGTTCTCGTTTGTATTAAGTTTAATGAGAGAATTAACTTTGGGCTGTTCGCCAGGAGTATACCCCTGCATCTCTTCTATATTTTTTCTAAAATAAGTCATAATATTTCTGTTGATTTAGTGGTCTGGTGATCTGTTGATTGGAAGATTTTACATCAACAAATCACTAAATCGCCAGATCGACAAGTTTTTCCTATAGTCCAGTGTAGCTGTTAAATCTGACTAAAGCGCTGTTTCCATGGGCATCTAGACCTTCTATTGATGCGAATTTTTCAATTGCCGGTATTTCTTTTTCAAGGGCCTGTTTGTCATATTTAATTATACTTGTACGTCGAAGAAAAGAAGAAACAGTTAAGCCGCTGAAGGATCTTGCACTACCTCCTGTAGGAAGTACATGGCTTGGACCTGCTACGAAATCTCCTACAGGTTCCGGTGTATACTCACCAATAAAAATAGCACCGGCGGCTTTAACTTTCAGTGCAAGATTATCTGCGTCGGAGCACATTATTTCAAGATGCTCAGGAGCATAATTATTTGCTACTTCTATTGCCTGATCCATATTTTTAACTTCAATTAAGGAAACACCATTAGCAATGACAGCCTGGATCAGGGCCGTGCGGGATAGCTTTTCTGCCTGTTTTTCGATTGAAGTTTTGACTTTTGGAATCAGACTTGCTGAATCAGTAACTAAGACTGCATGCTCATGGCCGCTGCCATGTTCTGCCTGTGAAAGTATATCTGCTGCTATGAAATCCGGATTGCTGCTTTCATCGGCTATAATCATTATTTCAGATGGTCCAGCAAGCATATCAATAGCTACGTCACCGTATACATATTTTTTAGCTGCGGTTATATAAGCGTTACCAGGGCCAACTATTTTTTCTACCTTTTTTATAGTTTCACTACCATAAGCAAGAGCACCGATTCCATAGACACCGCCTAGCCTGTATATTTCTGTAGCACCGGCTTCCTTCATAGCATATAGTAATTCCGGTATTATATGGGCACCTTTCCCAGGAGGTGTGACTGCTACTATCTCTTTTACTCCGGCAGCTTTTGCTATAGCAATTGTATGGATAGCAGTTGATACCAAGGGGGCTGTACCTCCGGGAATATATGCACCAACTCTTGTTAAAGGCTCAAATTTTTCTCCCAATTTAACACCGCGTCTCGGTGAAAAACTCCAGTTTTTAGGCAACTGTTTAGTTGCAAACTCTGTAACATTAGCTATTGCTGTTTCAATTGAAACTTTTGTGAAAGTATCTATTTTATTATATGCTTCGCTAATCTCTTCATCTGATACAAGAAAACTCGATATATCAAGCTGAGCATTGTCAAATTGGTGGGCATATTCTATAATAGCTGAGCTCCCTCGATGCTTTATATCATCGAGTATCTTTTTAACCGGTTCGATTATCTCTTCAGGAAAAGCATCTCTTCTTATGAGAATTTCAATTTCTTCTGCAAAGTTTACATCTTTATAACTGATAATTTTCATTGTAAATCTTTCTTCAAGTTAACTTATTGTGAGCTTCTACAGCAATATATTCTCTTTCTCGTTTGGTTAAATGACCAATTTTATTTTCAATTTCTTCCATAAGAGCCATAAATAGGAAAAGAAATTGTTCCGTTTTCTTTATTTCCTCCATTGTTTCCGGCAGTAGACTGTTTATTTGTTCCGGAGAAGTAACTATTGCCAGATTTACAGATTTGGGTTTTGGGTATTGAATATAAACGCTGTAGACATTTTTATCAGCGGTACGTAATAGTTCCCAGGAACCATCTATGAAAGGCAGAAGTGCTGTATTTACATTAACTTCTGAATATCTGTCTATTATCTCATCTACTTTTAGCTGTGAAAATTTCATTTTTTTATGTTCCGAAGTTGTGGCTATTCATGCCAAAACATAGAAGTTTTATGTTACTTTATAATTCGTGATTCCAACCTAGCTAGAGCCTGTCTGTAAAGCTCTTTTTAACCACGAAGTTCACGAAAAATACGAAGAAAAAACTTAAATATTCCTTTGTAAGGTATTATATTGTAGTGATTTATAATTACAAAATACTTTAAAAGGAATATTAAAAGATATGCTTGAAAATAATTATTTCAACCTGTTATTAGGAGTACCTGACACAGATTTTGCAAAAATAATAG
>CAZGAI010000362.1:0-4284 GCA_964523175.1 uncultured Victivallales bacterium
AGTTTGGAAAACCTGATTCAATTAAAGCTGATTCATATGAGGAGATACCAAAAAGTCTACCGGTAAAACAATACCATAAGGGTTTGATCGCAAAAACATCAGAACTGATGATTAAGTGCTTCTTCTCAAAATCAAAAAGACAAACAGTAAATTCACCATCTAATTGCTTAATAAAATCTTTACCGAATTTCCTGTACAGAGGGATCAAGCATTCTCCATCAGTGTTGTATGTACCAAAATCAAGATAATTATAAATTTCTCCATTATACAAACAAACTACATTTTCATCTTCAAACGGCTGAGTAGTAAAATCTCCAGTCATAGTAAGTAAGTTATGAACAAATGTTATTCCATCTCTTTTATAAACATTCGTCGCATCAGGTCCTCTAAGCTTTAGGAACCTGTTGACTTTATCAAGCTTATGATCAATTTCTCTATTTGTTACAAATATACTACACATAAAAAAATCCTTAATTAGATCATTTCCGAAAAGGGGTAGGCCAAAGTCCAGCTCGGCGTTTTTTATTAAGTAATTTGCTTAATTCTTCTTCATTGGAAATGATCATGTAAAATGAACCAGTTTCTATAGCTCCATCTATTAATTTTGCAAAATCTGTGTCAGGTCCGTCTACGCTAAATCTCCTGCGGATAAATACTCCTAATAACAGGTTGAAACAACTGTTTTCAAACATATCTTTTCATTATTTACTGGATGCCAACCTAACTGTATGGCATTATAACATAACACTTTACAGGCTAATATAAACCCTATATTCATACTACAACCCTTTATTTCCTTGTTTTAAAAACAAGTTTTTACTTGCAAAATAAACATAACCGTTTGATAATTATATTGATAACAACAATAAAAAATCTTAGTGACTTTGTGCCTCTGTGTGAGACAATTTTGGTTGCGGCTATGCTGCTCCGAGTTATTCGTACAATTAGTGGTCAAAATATGTTTTTCGGACGGGCTCTTAATAATATCATAAATTAGTTCAAAACTCAGATTTATTCCAGCTTTTACATGTAATATTCAATAAATAATGCTATATATATATGTAATACGTATAAACAATAACTCAAGTTTCGGATTTCAAATTACGAAGTTCTGGTGATATTATATTCGTGGTTTGATGCATCATTAGAGTTCATATAAAAAACATCAAAGGACTTATCATAAGTATTTTATAAATTCTAACGAAATCCGAAAGTTGAGTAATAACGTGTCAAAGGTTTACCATGAAATTTTTTATCATAAATCTTAAAAAGTCAGTGGACAGAAAAAAATATATGGAGAGTCAATTAACTCCTCTTGGAGTAGATTATTCTTTTATAGAAGCTTTTGAACCCGGCACTGATAGATTTAATAAAATTAGTCGATATAATAATAAAAAACGATTAAACCGCACTGGTTACCCCATGTCGGGCGGAGAAATAGGATGTTTTGCAAGTCATTACTATTTATGGAAAAATTGTGTTGCATTAGATGAAACAATCGTAGCTTTGGAAGACGACCTTATACTATCAAACGATTTTTCAAATACAGTAAACGAACTTGAAAAACTAATAAAAGACTATAAATACATTAAACTGCATGGTTTGTTTGAATACAAACGCTGCATAGTTGAAAAGCTTTCAGGCAACAGAGCCATAGTTAAATACTTTAAACCTCCTGCCGGCACACAAGGCTATATCTTGACACCTGCTGCTGCAAAACGTTTTTTAGATAAAGCAAATGAATGGTACGAACCAGTTGACAACTATATGGATAGGTTTTGGTTTCACGGTATAGAATGTTACACTGTAGTACCAAGCGCAGTTGTAGAAATAGATCACGATAACAATACTGTAATTGAAAGAAGTAAAAAGCCTCATCTACCATTATTACAAAAGATTAAAAAAGAGATACTAAGAGGCTCGGCCGATGCAATAATGTATCTCCATAACATCATTTTTATGATGAAAAAGTTTTTTAAATTAATACCCTAATTTAAATTAAGTTTAGCCTAAAGAGCCTCTTGCAAAATAGAAGAGACTCAATAATTAAATAAATTTAACAATTTCAATGATTGGCCATTTATGGTAAAGATGTCAAATTTTGAAAATAGTATTTTTTTGATGAAACGGAACTTTTTTTATGCTAGGCGTCATTAAGGTCAAGATACTTGGACATCGACTAATACGCCTTCATTGGGGCATATTTAAATGATAAATAAGACTGGCTGCAATGATATCATTTGGATATTTTTTGTGCCTTGAATTGGCATCAAAAAATATGATGTTTATTTCTTTATATCGTTATGCCATTGAGAACATTTGTAGATATTTACATTTTGGATTCCAAAATTCAGGTAGTTCTGTTTAATGGAAAAATCAAGACAAGAATAAAGTTGCCTAAAAAACAGAGTGAGTATAGTTATGAATAGAGAATATATTATATGGACACCAGCTTTCGTTCGTAGGAATGGAATTAGGGTATTACATCTTTTGTCTGAGAAGCTTACTGAGAGAGGGTATAAGGCGTCCCTTTATTCAGGAGAGCCTTTTCTTGATAGGTATAAATACACGCATGAAATCACTTCTAAATTACGGAAAAATGCCATAATAATTTATCCTGAAACAGTAAAAGGCAATCCTTTAAGATTTAAAAATGTAGTACGCTATGTGCTTTATTATCCGGGACAAAATGGTGGTCATACGAGCTATCATCAAAGTGAATCAGTTTTTGCTTATTTGCCTGAATTTTATCCTGATTATCCAGTTTTAACTATTCCTTGGATTGATGAAGAACTTTTTTATAATGACAATGCTCCTAAAACGCAGGATTGCTATTTTATAAATAAAGGTGGGAAATTTAGAGACGCTAAAGAAACAGAAGGTTTGTTGGAACTTAATATGGGATATCCCAAAACAATAGAAGAGCTTGCTAGTATTTTAAAAAGGACAAAAACGTTATATTCTTACGATAACTGTACAGCAATTTTAGATGAAGCATATCTCTGCGGGGCCAATGTTAAAATTATTATCCCAGAAGGTGTTGAGGACTTTAAGTCAACATATGTTAACTACTTGGAAGGGTTTGAGAATCAATTAGATAATTTTATTGAGCTCACTCAAAATAAGTTCTATAAAGGCACGTTAGAAAAGAGAAATAAAATAAATTTTCAAAAATGGACTAAGGATTATTTTTCATTTTTGCTGTATAAATATGTATTAAAAAATACGACTAAAAGCATAAGATATAAAAATAGATTAAGAGGTTTTTGATCTTTAAAATATTTAACTGAGCCTCTTGCAATTTTATAGACATGGTTAGATAAAGACCAAGAATAATTTAGATTTCCAAATAAAGTTATCATTATAAAGGCATATTTTATGAGAGGATATTTCAGCAAAAAAGATAAAAAGGTTATAATTAAAATCATGGCTGGCCTTGGTAACCAAATGTTTCAGTATGCAACAGGCAGAG
Source organism: uncultured Victivallales bacterium (assembly GCA_964523175.1). GTDB lineage: Bacteria > Verrucomicrobiota > Lentisphaeria > Victivallales > GWF2-38-69. Next base: position 3,473 of record CAZGAI010000362.1, read on the forward strand.
GGTTGTCTGACAAAAAAGACTGTTCTCTCTGGCTTGATACATTCACATTTAAGCATGATCGTTCATTCAACAGAACTTTTCTTCTTGATAAATACAATATAAAATATGATCAAATATTTGACTCTGATACATTTTCTATAAAAAAATATGCAAAACCAATATTTAATTTAATTAAAAAAAAATCTATTTCAACAGTAAAAGAACCTTTGAATGATGAATATAAAAAAGAAGTATTTCGTAAAAACGTACTAACCGGCAAGCAGGTCTATAAAATTCAGACAGACTTTGATTTTAATAAAACAGTTGAGCTCGACGGTTTTTGGCAAAGCGAAGAATATTTTAGTAATATCAAAGAAGATATATGTAAGGAATTAACTTTGAAGGTTAATGCTGTATCAAAGCAAAAGATGAAAATATTAGATAATATCAAACAAACAAATAGTTCTGTATGTATTGGAGTGAGGCGTTACAGCGATACAACAAGACATTTTAAACAGGATGAAGACTATTACTCTGAAGCAATTGAGTTTATTTCAAAAAAAATCACTAAACCGGTATTTTATGTTTTTTCAATAGAAGCTGATTGGGTTAGAGATAATATTAACTTTAGAAACCATGAAGTTAAATATGTAGATCCGACAGAAGACCCATGTGAAGATTTAGAACTTATCAGGGCATGCAGCCACTTCATTATTTCAAATAGCTCATACTACTGGTGGGGGGCCTACCTTGCAGAGAACAAAGGAAAAATTGTCATTGCTCCTAAGCAAGGATGGGTAGTTGAAAACCCTGTGCCTGAAAATTGGTTTACT
>CAZGAI010000363.1:0-4282 GCA_964523175.1 uncultured Victivallales bacterium
CAGAACAAAGCGTAACATTTGAAATGCATGGTGGCCGTCAGGTTACTATATCTACCGGAAAACTTGCCCTATTAGCTAATGGATCATGTACTGTAAGAACGGGAGATACAATAGTCTTTACCGCAACATGTTCAGGTGCTGGTAGAGATGGAACAGATTTTTTCCCACTTCAGGTTGATTACCGTGAAAAATTCAGTGCTGCCGGAATGTTTCCTGGTGGATACATTAAACGTGAAGGAAGACCTTCTGATAAAGAAATATTAATTTGTCGTATGGCGGATAGACCTATCAGGCCTCTTTTCCCTAAAGGTTATTTTAATGAAGTACAGATCCAGTCAATGCTGTTAAGCTGTGATCAGGTTAATGAACCAGATGTGCTTAGTATTCTTGGGGCGTCTGTAGCTTTATGTTTATCTAATCTCCCTTTTGCAGGTCCTATCGGTGCATTGAGAGTTGGATTAATTGATGGTGAATTTATTGCAAATCCCACAAATGACGAAATGGCAAAAAGCTCACTTGACCTAGTTTATGCCGGTTTAGTAGACAAAGTTATTATGGTTGAAGGTGATTCGGACGAAATTAGTGAAGAGACACTTCGCGACGCTTTTCATTTTGCTAACGAACAGGTTAAAATTCAGGTAAAAGCTCAGTTGGAGCTTGTAGAAAAAGCAGGGAAGGCAAAAGTTGAACCAAAGCTTACTTTGGTTTCTGAAGAGATGAAAACTGCTCTCGCTAAAGCTTGTGAAGGAAAACTTGATGCATGTTTTATTTCAAGTAAAGAAGATAGAAGTGCCGCGTTAAAAGCTGTTCATCATGAAGCATATGAGGCATTGAAAGAACCTTTTGAAGAAGAACTTGGTATTCATGGCTATTCTTTTAAAATGCACATTGCATTTGATGAACTGGTACAGAAAACTGTTCGTAATGCTATCTTAAATGATGGCAAACGCGCTGACGGTAGGGGGGTGGATCAGCTCAGGCAGCTTACTGCAGAAGTTGGAGTTCTCCCACGTACACATGGAACAGGTCTTTTTTCTCGTGGAGAAACTCAGGGGCTTGTTATTACTACTCTTGGTTCTTCCAGAGATGCTAAAAAAAATGATTCTATTACGACAAAAGAGAAAACTACCCTAAGTAAGTTCTATCTGCATTATAATTTTCCTAATTACAGTGTTGGTGAAACAGGTAGAATTATGGGACCCGGCAGACGTGAAATTGGGCATGGTAAATTAGCAGAACGTTCAGTTTCCAAAATTATTCCTGCTGATTGCCCTTATACAATCCGTTGTGTTTCTGAAATTATGGGATCAAACGGCTCTACATCAATGGCCAGTATCTGTGGTAGTTCACTCGCATTAATGGATGCCGGTGTACCAGTCAAAGGACATGTTGCCGGTATCTCATGCGGACTTGTTAAAGAAGGCGATAAATCTGTTCTTATAACAGATATTCTTGGATCAGAGGATCATTTCGGTGATATGGATTTCAAAGTAGCCGGAACATCTACAGGTATTACCGGATTTCAGCTTGATCTTAAAATAGACGGTATTTCACTTGAATTAATTTATGAAGCCATGCTGAGAAATAAAACTGCCCGTAAGGATATTCTTAAAGTAATGACTGACTGTATTGCTGCTCCAAGGGAAGAAATGAGCCCATTTGCTCCAAGAATTAAAACGATTAAGATTAACCCTGAAAAAATCGGGGCACTTATCGGTCCCGGTGGAAAAGTTATTAAGGGGATTTGTGAAGCAACTGGCGCTGAAATTGATATTGATGATAGCGGTACTGTCAGTATATTTGCTTCTTCTTTAGAGTCAATGCAAAGCGCTGCTAAAGAAGTAGAAGGTGTTACGGGCGAAGCTGAAATCGGTAAAATTTATCGAGGCACTGTTAAAAGTGTAAAAGACTTTGGCTGTTTTGTTGAATTTATGCCTGGACAGGAAGGTCTCGTGCATATATCAGAATTAGCGAATTATAGAGTAAATCAGGTAGCTGATATTTGTAAAGAAGGTGATAAAATGTCAGTAAAAGTTATTGGCATCGACAACCGTGGTAAAGTAAGATTAAGTCGTAAAGAAGCTCTGGCTGACTTAGGCTGATAATATTTTCCAAATTTATTATTTAAAAAGGCTGTAAGTCATCTGACTTTCAGTCTTTTTGTATATATGGTGTTCGGATCTCAGATTTCAATCGTTAACTGCCAACAGTCAACTATAAAATGCTACTTTCTGTAAAAAATTTGAGTGTTAACTTTATAATGCGTAATGAAACATGCAGAGCTGTTAATGATATTTCATTCAGTCTTAAAAAAGGAGATACTTTAGGAATTGTTGGTGAATCAGGTGCAGGAAAATCTGTGTCATGTTATTCATTAACGGGACTATTGTCCTGTCCGCCGGCTCAAATAGCTAAAGGCGAGGCATTGTTTACTCCTGACCCTGCCGGAAATACTGTTGACTTATTGAAGTTATCAGAAAAACAACTGAGAAAAATTAGAGGTAAGTCTATTTCCATTATTTTTCAAGACCCTATGACTTCTCTTAATCCATATATGACGGTTGGCAAACAGGTCGCGGAACCACTAATTAAGCACTATAATGTTTCACCGATGAAAGCAAGGTTTGAAGTTATAAAAATGCTTGAAAATGTTGGAATACCGGACCCATTAACTAGAATAAAACAATATCCTCATGAATTCTCAGGTGGTATGCGTCAGCGAATTATGATAGCAATGGCGATAATAACCAAACCCGAACTTTTAATTGCTGATGAACCGACTACTGCTCTTGACGTAACTGTTCAGGCAGAAATATTAAATTTGCTGAAAAGATTGCAGGAAGAGTATGGGATGGGAATAATTTTTATTACGCACGATCTTGGAGTTGTAGCTGAAATTTGTGATAATGTAAATGTAATGTATGCCGGTAAAATAGTTGAAAAAGGCAGCGTGAAGGACATTTTAAATCATCCGAAACATCCATATACAACTATGCTGAAAAAATCTATGCCTAAAATTAAAGGTAGTATTAAAAGACTTTATAATATTCCCGGAATTCCACCGGATATGACTAAAGAAGTAAAGGGGTGTCCTTTTGCTCCTCGCTGTAATACTGCAGATAAGAAATGTTTTAATATTACAGAGGTAGTATTGCTTGACAGCGAAAAACACTGTTCAGCCTGCTTTAAAAATATATGAACAATTATGAACAATTATGAACAAAATAATATTAAAAATATGAGAGGTACTGAAATGGTAAAACAAACGGAGAAAGATAATAAACTTGATTGTATTATTAGTGTTCTAAAGGGTTTTGACGAAAGTTGCTGGTACGATATAAGTAATCAGAATAATTTGCCTGAAGAGTTTATTCGGGAGTTTCAGGGTAAGGTTGACTGGAAAGAAATCTGTTATAAACAGAAACTTTCAGAAAACTTTATAAGAGAGTTTCAAGATAAGGTAAGTTGGTATGGAGTCAGTCTTGAACAGACTTTATCTGAAGACTTTATTAGAGAATTCCAGGCCGAAGTTGATTGGAAAGATATCAGTTATCACCAAGTCCTTTCTGAAAAATTTATCCGGGAATTCCAAAATATGGTTGACTGGAAATGTATATTTGAATGCCAGAACCTTTCTGAAAGTTTCATCGAAGAATTTAGAGATAGATTAAGTAAAAAAATGAACCGTTAAACCTTCTTTAAGTAATATTTATGCTGAGTCTGAACTAAAAATATTGTTTTCTCTTATCCTTCTCTCAATATTACCCATTATTATTACGATTGCCTATCGTAATAATAATTATTATATGATAAAATAGGATAGTAATATTTATCTGGAAGGGTATAATTTTGCCTTTTGGGTTGGCTGTTAAATCTTCTTAAATCAATGATTTAAAAAAATATTTATAAATCTGTACAAAGGAGGAAAAGATGGGATTGGATATTCTAGAACTTCGTGCCCTTCGTGGACCAAATCGTTACAGCAAGCGTAAAACAATGTTTATGCTGCTTGATATCGGAGAATTTGAAGAGCAGGCATCAAATGAAATACCCGGCTTTAATGATCGATTAATTAAAATGTTACCTAGTCTGGAAGAGCACAAATGCTCTATCGGTGAAAAAGGCGGTTTCATTAAAAGGCTGGGTATTGGAACTTATATGGCACATATCAGCGAGCATGTGGCTCTTGAGCTCCAAACTCTTGCCGGAATGCCGGTTGGTTTTGGGAAATCCTTTTGCACAGATGAAGAAGGTATTCATGCCGTTGTTTTTCACTATATAG
>CAZGAI010000364.1:0-4275 GCA_964523175.1 uncultured Victivallales bacterium
CTACTATTAGAGCAGTAACCCCGGATCAACTAACCAATCCTGCGGGCGGGGTTCTGCATATCCCCATTATCTGTAATGGTGAGACATATGTTTTTTTAATGGTAAAAGCAGATAAGCTGAACGATGAAGGGTTAATAATGGCTTGGGTTTTGGATCATGAGGGGTGCTATTATCCAGGGACGATCGACGCAGCTACCTTGACCGATACCGGAAGTATAACTTTTAACATTCCGGATGATGTCTACGAAAAAGGCGGCCTTTGTAAATTAGCGACGCCTATGGAATCATTAACACGTGACAGCCCTATATTTATGATGAAAGACAAGCCTCTAAAAGATTTACAGATTGTTACCGAAGCAGGAAAAACGTTATGTTATACAGTAAAATTGAAGAAAGATCCGACAGCGGTCAACACCGCCGGTGTAATAGACACCGTCTCATTAGAGGGTGCGCAGGCAGGTGAATTCTGGTATCACATAGATAACGATAACCGGGTCATTACCGCTTATGTTACACCGAATATTGTAGGTGATTTAACGTTTAAAAGCCTTGGCGGCGGAGGTAAAAGCTCCGGTATTACGTCTACCGCGGCTGTCTATGCCGGATATAATAAAATGAATCACATGCTTGCTGCGGACGCAAACCCCAATGCCGCCAAAAATTACGATCTGAATGTACATCGGCTTTTACAGGATGATTCGAACGGGTCCGTTATTGTACCCTTCGAAAAACACGTGGCACATATATTTAATGGGATGAGATTTGACGCTTACAGCAAAATTTGGGGCAATCATAAATATAACAGTTCGGACATTGACATGATCAGTTCGCAATCCTCAGGGAGTGCGTTGTTTGCAATTAACGCTCACGGCGATAACGTGGTATGCTCCATAATGAGCATAGTTCACGCAACAAAAGGCAATATTCCGCAGTTAATAGTAGCCCCTGGCTCAGAGGAAGATACAGAAGAGGATGTGGAATCAGTATGCGGTACCGTATGCGCAGATCCTTCTGGGCAAAATTGGTTTTTAAAGGTTAACGGTCACGACCCTGATAAGGCAGACAGTGTTGTACAGGTTGGACAATTTAAGTTGATCCCGAATTCTGATCCGCCTATGATGGCTATGAATTGGATTACAATGCCGACGCCGTCGTTCAAAATTAATAAAATTCGGATGAGATTATTAAAAGCGGACGGACTAAAGCCGCAAATATATGTTGTCTGCACAACCGGAAAGAAGGTAAGGCTTGGTATATTGGATGTCAGCAACCCGGATAAACCGTCTCTTAGCTTTCAGGATAGCCCTTTTATTACAACAGACGTATCGTCAACATGCATAGCAATGAATAACAGCGGAAAAGTCATAATATCATCAAGCTATGAAGACGGTGGAAAAATCAACTACGGCGTTTATCAAATCAAACCCGCCGCTAATCTTACAGACGTGACAGCTTCACTTCTTAGCAAATTGGAAATAGTCGTTCCGGCACGTTTTGATGCCGTCGCTCTGAATAATGATGACGCATTTGTCGCCGTATACTACAAAACAGATACAAATGATAAATATATAGCCAATGGCAGTATAGACAAAACCGGCACGCTGATATTTGATGCCGAAAATCAGAGCATACCGTTTGTTGCCATTCCCGGGGGCGGGGTGATAGAGAGGACACACGCAGACGTTTACGGGGCGGCTATAGCCCTGGACAACCATGGGTACTATGTAATGTTCGACAGTTATTTCGGGCATTATACTGGAAATTTATTTTTGATGGACGGAAATTTACATGGCAAATATAATCCTGATTCGTTTGCCAACGAATTAACACTACAGGCGGGGGCATTCCAAAACCCAGCAATACTCTTTCCAGCGCTACCTAATGATAATAAAGCATCAGATCTCGTCATAGGTGCCCGCGCTGGCTCAGTCTCAGCAGTATCATTGGCGGGGCTTCTAACGGGATATAAAGTAGTGCGCACAACAATTTTGAAGCCAAGGGCGTTAAGGGCGTTAAGGGCGTTGTTATCACAAGCGCAAGCACTGAGGGATGCGGCAGCTAACGCAAGAATAGGACTCAAGAATGCGCTAGCGGCATTCCCGTCACTCGACCCAGAGGAGAAAAGGTGGGCGGAGGCAACGCATGAGTTCAGAGAGGAGTACCGCACTCTCGCTATGATGGACGGCTCCATAGAGAAGAATCTAACGGACTTGAATGCAGCAAAAGCAGCGAACGACCGGGTGGCCATAGCAAAGTATAGTGATTATCTCAAAGACGATCTTCGGATAAGAAATAATGCCACACGTGACCTCACCCCATTTGACAATATAGGCCGCAACATAGAACCTCAAGTAGTAGGTGTTGGCGAGGACCTATTCAGGTCACAAGAAGTCTATGCGACAGCGACGAATGCGTCCCTAGATAATGCAATTGAGTCAATTTCATTAGCTGCGGAAGTGGACGATGCGGTATTTATGGAATGTTTGGAAGTAATAGGACCAGTAGACATAATACTCATCGCAGCATCAATAATTATTTTTCAAGACACTTTATACCGCACCATAAGAATGGGCCTTATCCAGGCAAACAAAGACACGTTAAATGCAAATTAACGGGTAGTCTGTCCAAAAATCCCTATCGGAGGAGCGTAATCTTCTCTGATAGGGTTATTTGCAGTCTATATACTCAAACTGAATGAAAAAACAGGAACGAACGTTGTAATCTGCCAATATTAAATTATATTTGACTATATGAAAATCCAATTAACACAAGAACAGAAAACAGAACTTGAAGCTCAACACATGAAAGAGCGGGACAGTAAAGTTTGTGATCACATCAAAGCTGTTTTACTTTCTTCAGAAGGCTGGACACAGTCACATATTGCACAGGCCCTAAGAATACATGAGACAACTGTAGCAATTCACATATCAGACTATTTGAAACAGAAAAAATAAAAGACCAGTCTAAATTAATAAATTTTTACTTTTTCTGATAGAAGTATTGATTTTTCCTGCCTAGCTGATTGTCTCAACCTGCGACTAGATGTAGTGTATAATTATAATATCACTTCATTTACAGGAGGCAATTATGGAGCAAGAAAATTATCCGAATAATTTTGAGGAGTTTGTAGATAAGTTTCAAACAGAGAAAGATTGCATAGAATATATTAGTTCATTACGGTGGTCCGATGGATATAGATGTCCTCATTGTCAATCATCGAAGGCATGGATAACAAGTCGTGGTTTGTTTCATTGCTCACAATGTAGGCATGATACTTCAATTACATACGGCACTGTATTTGAAAACACGCAAAAACCGTTACGCCTTTGGTTTCATGTCATGTGGTTAATGATGTCTCAAAAGACTGGAGTTAGTGCAAAAAACCTACAGGATTCTATGGGGTTTGGCAGCTATCAGACAATTTGGGGATGGCTGCATAAATTGCGAAGTGTCATGGTTCTTCCCGGACGCGAATTACTTAATGGTACAGTAGAAGTTGATGAAACTTACATTGGAGGTAAAACCGAGGGCAAAAGAGGACGTGGCAGTGAAGGGAAAACGCTGGTAGTTGTAGCTGTTGAAGGGATTGACAATATAGTAGAAAAAGAAAATGAGAAAGGGTATGAAAAGATATTAGGCAGAGTACGATTTCGATGTATTGATGATGCTTCATCTGAAAATCTTATACCTTTTGTTTGTGATACAGTTAAACCTGGAAGTAATGTCGTTACTGATGGTTGGGCAGGCTACAATGATTTGAACAGTAAAGGTTTTAAGCATTGTAAACAGTTATTTACAGACAGCAAGAAACCACGTGATATTTTACCTCATGTCCATTTAATTGTTTCTCTACTTAAAAGATGGTTAAGAGGAACACATCAGGGAGCTGTTAGTTCAGCTCATTTACAGGGTTATTTAGACGAATATGCCTTTCGTTTTAATCGTAGATTGTCAACTCATCGTGGCAAATTATTTTATAGATTAATGCAGCAGGCAGTTAATAATCGAGCAACTGGAATCAAGGAATTATACAAGATATAGTGACAGGTTGAGATAATCAGCTAGGCAGGTTGATTTTTTTAAGGGAATGCACTTTACTTAATATATACCTTTACTTAATATATGAAAAAGAATACAATGAATATTACGAACAGCTCTTATGCTGTTAAGTTAGAATATTAAAATCAGATTAACTTGACATACAGGAAGGATACTGGATATTCAGACCTCACACCTTCTAAATAAAAAGTACAAGTAAAACTCCCCCCAGTAACA
>CAZGAI010000365.1:0-4269 GCA_964523175.1 uncultured Victivallales bacterium
TGAAGTACTTGGGGGTAGATACCAAATAGTGTACGCTTTATCCGACTTTCAGGATGTATAGTCTTGTTTCTAAATTTTATAAATTTTTGATTTAAGTCTCCAAAGATTGCTCCTTCTCTTAAAAAAACTGCAGTATGATATGCACCAAGCTGTCTTTCAGATTGAGAACCAGTTATACTCCAAAAATTATTAATTTTTTCTTCTGAAAATTCTTTTTCTAAAAAACTTGCTATTAGATAGTGCTCCCTGAATCGTTCAATAGCTGCATATGCAGAAACTATCGAATCACGATATTGCAGCTTTGCGTAATGATTTATTGCGATTTCAAAAAGAATTTGAAATCGACAATCAGTAATTGCACTAGTGGCTACAGTAATTATTTTGGTCTTTTCAGGATTGATATCTATATGATCAAATGAAAAATCATCCTTCAAAACAAATCCTGTGTGCCCTTTGAGATCTAAACTTGGTATCCAAATTCTCATTCTATTTTCCTTCACATAACATATTTATTATATAGTTTCTTCATTTTACGGAAAGCTAATATCATTTCTTCTTGATTTACATATCCATTGAGGCTATGCCCGACTATGATAACACGGTAGTTTTCATGTTTTTGCGGAAAGTACAATATACTAATTTTTTATATCATCAAGATCAATACCTATATAACAGCCAAATACATATGCACATTACGCTTTAGGAGTGCAACGGTTCAAAACCTCTTCCACCTTCCGCAACCGATAGTCAGTTGCGGATATTTTTTCAATCAATTTGGTCAAGTAAATGCCACTTACATTTTTCTTCAGATAAACCAATATATGCAAGTATATTTAAGTCTGGTTTATTTGAATGCGAAGCATAGCCTAATAATCGATGAGTACCATCAATTATTGTGAAAGGTCCATCCATTGTGTGACCCCAAAGTATAGGTGGCTCCCATTGGAATGGATCTTTTTTTAATTTTTGTGGTCTTCTTCTGGCAACACTTACTAATTCATTCTGATCAGGTTTGCACATAGAATCGTGATCAGGGAGCGATCCATAATCCCAACCGCAACGACCCATTACTCTTAGTTCATTAAGATGAGATTGTTGCAAAGATGCTTTATGCCAAGTAGTGTGAGTAATTTCGTCTAGGATTGGTTTACGAATCAATAATAACAGTTCTTCTCTCTTTGAGTTTTGAAATTCGTTACTAAAGCATGGATTATCAACAAGTTCTTTAATATACTCAGTTTCTTTTGAAGAAAGATTAAAGCGAATCTTATATTCACTTTTTAAAAAAGCACAGTATACTTCATCTTTAGAAACTTTTCCCCAGTATTGATTCCCAATTCGTTTATCATTTATACTATTCATATGCACTTACTTAATTATTTTAATTATTATCTTTAGTAGATATTTCACAACCTGTGCAATTCTGCACACCTTTCTTTGCTTCAGATGTACACCTCATCAAGCTCCCTCTAGCCTTCAGAATGTAGCAGTAAGGTTCCTTGGTCTGACATAGCAGTCAAAGGGGTCAGTTCTCTGCTTTGACATTTTCTTTAAAAGTAGCAGTCAAAGGGGTCAGTTCTCTGCTTTGACATTTTCTTTAAAAGTAGTATATAAAGTTTATGTTATCGGTGCCGTTCACGCTATTATTGTTTATTAATAGTTATTTACATGAAATAAATTACTCAATTATCGGTTTAAAAATATATTTTGATAGTAAAAATTGTAACCGTTAAGCTTAGGTTTTTTGGTTACTATAATACCATTTTCAAAAGTTCCCTTTTTCTTTTCTTTGACATCATTATAGTTAGATTTCTCAGGGTCAGTTCTCTTATTTGACATTTGCTTTTTAGGGTAGTAAACGGTGATATTTCAATCAGCCGACCCTAACCTTACAATTAAAATCTCTCCGCTTTCAAATATGACACTTTTTTATTTATCAAAAAATAGTTATCAATAGATTCCAATTAAATATAAGAATAATTATATTCAGTGTGTATCTTCATAATATTGCGTTGTTTTACCTGATTCATCATTGAACTGTTCATTGCTTTGTAAATAATCTTTACCTAATTCAGTATATTTCATTATCGACATATGAATAAACCATAATATTATAAGAGTAACTATAACTGTAAGTATACCATAAATAACCTTCTTTGTTTTACCAAAAACAATATAACCAACAACGAAACAACCAATAGATAATACGAAGAATATTATCTGTATAATATGAGCAACCATAAATACATCTCCTTACACTGTTAAATTTCTACATTTTTTCCACAAACTAAATCACCTTGGACTTATATTATACATTTCAACAAAAAACCAATAATAGTAACTTTTGTTCATTATGTCTATATTACTACAGTGGTCACTCTTTGACGGTCGGGTAAAGAATTATCCTGATAACAATGTATGCCAATGTCAGTCGGAAAATATACCCAGGAAGTCAGGTCTTCTACTTCCTTATTTCAAAGCAAAATGAAGGAGAAATAAGAAGCTTATTCGTCAGCATACGCAGGTGAAACTCTTAATAGTCTATCACTTGCGTTTGTCCCTACGTCTGATCTCTTTGCATCTTGTTCAATAGTTTCTGGATCCACGTATTTATCATTACCTAATAACGGTATTGTGTCACAACTTGACAAAGCAAGCATAACTAAAATTAACATAATTGCACTTAATATCTGTTTCATAGATGCTCCTGCTTAAAGTACCCTCAAATATGAGGATAGTGAATTGTTGCTAAAAAATAATATTTGTTAGTGTTATAGCCTGTTGTATCAATCATGTCAATACAGAAAATCCATATAAAAAGGTTGCCAGAAGGCTATCTTGTCTCAATATCACTGATAATACAGTTTGTGAAACACTTATAATGAGACACTTTTTATGATTTTCAAAAGTTTAATCAAATAAATATTATCAAATAAATATTATCAAATAAATATAAATTTAAGTTTTGTTGAGTTCAATGCACTTCTTTTCTTTCAAGTTTCAACTTCTTTGGCATAGATTATGCTAGTTTTTAATATATGATTGATTAAAAAATAACTTTAATTATTTTGACAATAATAATAATTTTTAGTATTTCATCCATATTTGCCGCTGGAATACCTGTATATATAAACAGTTCAGTGGCTAACCCTGAAAATATTCATGTAATGACTGAAAACGCTGCCCAAAATTCAAGTGTAAAGCAATATATTTTATCCAGCTTGACTAAAGATGGAAAGACTGGAAATTATATTGTTCCTAATACTGATAATTCAGCTGGAAGGATATATATTTCTTTTAATAACCCACTTCCGTCCACTGCAATAATTGACCCATCTAATCCTAATGTCCAGAGCATAAGATATGACCTGGTTGAATTAACCAATACTGGTGGACCAAATGATAGTGCAAATCTTTCATCAGTCAATCAACTTGGCATACCAATGAAACTTGAAACATATAAATCAGGCAAATTAGTGCAAAGTGTAGGCTATAAAGATTCATTTAAAACTATTATAGATGCAGCGTATAAAATTAATCAGAATTCATTTATAGGTAGCACTGGCCGTGATTTTATAAGAGTCATATCTCCTGATAATTCCTCATCGGATAAACATGCATCTTCATGGGCAGACAAAAGTAATTATTCTATAACAGCGCCAATCCAAGAGTTTTACCCTATGCAGATAAAAGAGGTAAGCCATTGTGGATATAATAAAGATCTTTTTGATTTTCTACTGTTTGAGTACCACTATCTAAGCTACAGGACAACGGTCGGAGAGTCGATGAAATATCTCATTTTTGACAAAGATGAGCGACCTCTCGGATGTGTACTTTTCGGTTCTGCCGCATGGAAAACAGCAGATCGGGATAAATATATCGGGTGGACAGCGGAAATACGTGAGAAGAAATTAAATTACCTGACTAACAACACCCGCTTTCTAATATTACCCTGGGTAAAAGTCCCCAACCTTGCCAGCTGCATTCTGGGTATGGTACTCAGACGTCTTAATAAAGACTGGTTATATCGCTATGGACATGAAATTTATCTTGTTGAAACCTTTGTTGAGCAGAGCCGTTTCCGGAGAACGTGTTACCAGGCGGCCAATTGGCAGAGGATAGGAGAAACCGTTGGCCGGAGCAGACAGGATCGTTATAGTAATATGAAGGTTCCTGTAAAAGACATTTATGTTTATCCGTTATTAAAAAACTATAAGAAATTACTTTGCCAATGATAAAACCGGCAGAACCAAACACCAGCATTCGGAA
>CAZGAI010000366.1:0-4268 GCA_964523175.1 uncultured Victivallales bacterium
TCCAATTCAGAAACGATAGAGTATTGGAACAAGGTTTTGATTAACAGGCATAAAAAGATTTCGTATTTAAGAAAAGAAATTTCAACATTCACTACTTTTATAGATAAAAAAAGAATTAGCCTTAATGAATCTAAAGAATTTACAGAAGTAAAATTCCAGCAGCTGAAATTTATTTTGCTAACCAGCTTAAACAGTCCATATGTTTTCAGGCTTGCCGTTAAAGAACTATGTTACCTTGTAATTCTATTTGAGAAAGATTTAAATTCAAATAAAGCATTACTGTCGTCAGTGAGTCAATACATAACAATGTTAAATGATGCAACTAAGACTTTAAATATTTTAAAAAAAGAGAAGATATCTCCTGAACTTAAAAAATCAATTATGAAAATAGGAAAAGACATCTCTTACGTAAAGGAAAAATTGCTTGTACAAAAAAACAACTTAGAAAAAACTTTAGCAACTACAGATGTCTTAAATACAGCTATACAAAAAGATAAAAAAGAATTTGAAAGCTTTGTATGGCGTCAAATAAAATCTTACTTTCTGACACCAATAAGTTCTCTATTTTCCGGCGACACATGGGTGCTTTTTAAATATCACGTACAAGAATGGAGAACTATAGTTTTATCAACTTTAATCGAAAAGATCCCAGACTCTTTAAGAGAATGGTTATTCCTACTATTTTTCATTATATGCGGAATTCCTATATATTTTTTTGGTAACTGGCTATTTGAAAAATTATTTAATAAAAAGAAGTACAGCCTATTTTTGTCCAGCTGGTTCTGGTTTGTGATCGCAGGTTCATTATTTGCATATAACTACCATGCTATCTATTTCCCGGAAACACTTGTTACTCATGCGATTGCTGTCATCTGCATAATTAGAGGAATAATGAACCTTTCCTGGGGGTTAAAAAGTAGAGATAAAATCGAGGATACCTTATCTCATCCTCTCGAACCGCTTTTTTGGCTTTATGTCTTTGGAATTATTTTACAAACATTGAATACAACAAGTATTTTGCTGACATGTCTATGGATCATTGCATCAATTATTACTCTTTTCTTTATGTACAAAAAAATAAAATTCCCTTATCCACCTTTCGAGAAAATGATTATAATACTTTCAATAATAGTGTGTTTTACTGCAATAATTATTTCTTCAATTGGATTTGTATATCTTTCTGTTCTAGGTTCGCTAGCTTGGTTTTTATTGGCGATAGGACTAAAATTCGGCATTAACATCAATATAGCTTTTAAAGAGTTTATCAGTTCATTCAATCGGGAAAGATTAATACTTACCAAGCTCTTCACGCTAGGGTTTGGTATCCCGCTAATTTGGTGTATTATTATTTCATGCATTTTTTTCTGGCTATCCAATCAACTTATAGAAACAAGTATTCTTTTAGATTCGCTTGATACAAAAATATCAATTTTAGGCATTTCTATTAATATCTTATATTTATTTTTCGGTATTTACCTATTTTTTGTATTTAAAACTATTATAAATGTGATAAGAGCATCCCTGAATAATCTTTCATCTAAATCAAAAATTGATTCATCTGCAACACCTTCAGTAATGCTTCTAATTTCATATGCAGCCTGGACAATTTACGTTTTGATACTGTTAAAACTTTTTGGAGTTAGTTTTACCAGTTTAGCAGTACTAGCCGGAGGGTTCGGTATCGGTATTGGAATAGGATTACGTGAAATTATAAACAATTTTGCTTCCGGCCTGATTATACTAACCGGACGCACCCTAAAACATGGTGATATTATTCAAATGGACAAGCTGTGGGGCAAGGTTGTAAAAATAACTATAAGATCTACCGTAATACAGACTTTTGATAATGCTATACTCTCAATCCCTAATTCAGAAATCATATCAAACAAAGTTATAAACTGGACACATAATAACACATTAATTCGCAAAGATATATCAGTTAATATCGCTTATGATTCAGATATTAAAAAAGCCAATGAACTTTTACTGGAAATAGCAGACAATACAAACCATGTTTTACACAAACCTAAATCAATAGTATTATTTAACGATTTCGGTAATAGTACATTAAACTTTATATTAAGGATATGGATAGATGATATTGATTATATTGCTATAATACCAAGTACTATCCGAGTAGAAATAAATAAAGTGTTCAGAGAAAATGGAATTCAGTTTGCCTACCCGCAACTTGACATACACATGGATCATAACTACAAGGATAATATACCTTCAGAGGGAAAAACTGAAGCTTGTTGACGCTCTCCTGAAACTAAAAGTCTAGTAATTTGGTGATTTGTTTTGCATCATCGTTATCGTGTTCATAATCCTGATCGTTGTCGGTTTTTTAGTTTCATTGCTTATAGAACTTTGCACCAAAAAATCGACGCTCCCATGAACTTTTTTCACGGGAGCGCCAAAAAATAATTAAGTTTTTTAACTTACACCTACGTGGTGTTTTTAAATTTCATCAGAGTCAAGCGTTACAATTTTACTTGGATATTGCTTAACAACTTCCGTCAATGTACCTCTTGGTTCAACTGCTATTGAAAGTGTATCAGGTTGTGCGGAAACATGTTTCATAATATAGTAATCACCGCCGCTATTTCCTGCAACAAATATAATTTTACTGTTTTCTTTTTTCTCCAAATTATTTCCAGCAACGACTTTTCCTTCATCATCAACTATATAAAGCTTGTTTTCTGAATTTTTCACATATCTATCATCGTAGACAACCGAAAAAACGTCATCCTTCAAAAGTTTAAGTCCGTTTCCGGCAATGTGTCCTGTCTCAGCATTGTATGGCACTTCGCATAGTTTAAAATCATATTTTTTGTCTTTATCAAAGTTGATATTCTTCTCGATGTAATTAAACATAACAGCTACAAAGTACTGATTACTTCCTGTGATTATCCATACTTTATAACCTGAGTTGACCATTTTCTGAAGTACATCAAGCATAGGAAGAAAAGCATACTTTTTAGGGCTATAAACATTTAAGTATTTTGAGACTGATTCAGACATGTTTTTCGTGCTCATGCCTGCAGTAAATATTGATGTTTGTGTATACTTACTGTATTGGTCAGGTTTTATATTAGTTCTGCCTTCCAAATATTTATCAAAAGTAAGTATATTATTCAGGTAATCACCATCTTTTGTTTTAAACATTGGAAAAATTGGGTAAGAGAACGCCTCAGTGTTTTTAGCAGCCCAGATATAATATGCAGGCTGACCGGCATATTTCTCACCATCCATTTCACTTACAGAAATATTTTCGTTATAGAGGGTCCCATCCCAGTCAAAAACAGCTATTTTACCCTTATCCTTATTTACTTCTATAAAAGTGTTTATCTTTACAAGTTTCTTATATGTCTTCCAATTATTAAAATCCCAGTGAGGGTAGTCAGCCTGAACAGGCGCTATAGTTTTCCCTTCGTAACTAGGTGCCTGCTCTGTTGATTGACAGGCTCCAACCAGAAGAACTGTTGATAAAACAGTCAACAACGCAATGCTTTGATAAATTTTTCTCATAACTTTCCTTTTTTATTAATATATTTTACAAAAAATTACTCAACACTCATCAACGACAATAAGTCTCTTCAAAAATATTGTTTCAAACTGTATAAACTTTAACAATTTATAACATATCAGTAGTGTTAATTAGGAGAACTATCCATTAAACCAGATGAATCCATTTTTTTACCTTTCATCATAGAGATTTTTTGTTTTACTTCACTGCAGCGTTCCTTTGTACTCGTTTGAACTGTTTGATCCGCACTCTTGGGCTGTACTTGGTCATCTGTACTTTGAGCTAAGAGACTAAACGAACCTGCCATAAATACGCACAATACAAGACTGACTATTATTCTCATTATTTCCCCTCTTTTTATTAAATCTTAATTTTATTTTCTATTATTCACGGAATGATTTTTTAGGCCCCGGTTTCATATTTTCACTTATACTCACAAATAAAATAATGAGGAAAACCAGCAGCATAAATATACCGCTTAAAACTATTATAGTTGGTATACCAAAATGTTCCTGGACAAAGCTAGAATAAAATTCTCCGGCGTATGTCCCTACCCCTGAGGAAGCAATAAAAAAACTAACTAAACGGGGAGATGGGTTTTCCAGGAGAAGAGTACCAAAAGAAATGGCCGACCCGTATATAGTAGAGCATCCCAAACCTAACACTGATATTGCAATAAGCATCATTGTTCCGTTGACTGCATAAAATATAAAAAAATAAATTATAAAGGCAACCATTG
>CAZGAI010000367.1:0-4262 GCA_964523175.1 uncultured Victivallales bacterium
TTTTAATAAAGAACCATGTTTACCTTCATCTATAGCTTTTTGAAAATAATGAAAAAATGATATCGGCTTTCACTAGAATAACATTAATTTTGAATAGTGGCAGCGGAGCAGTACCTTCGGGTAACTTGCCGCTAAGCAGTACAAAAAAAAATCAGATCATAGCATCTAATCTACTAAAGGCCGAAAAACAGGCACGGGATATCATAAAGCAAAGAAACAATATGGGAAAAGCTTTGGCATCTATTTCCAGTAATCTCCAGCTTCCCGTAAATTTTACGGCAAAACAGCTTCAATCTGTCAAAACCAGCCAAAAATCAATTGATGAGCTAGCAGAACTCACAAAACAGGTTAATGACAGAAATGACTCTTTAACAGGTTATTTTATAAAAATAGCAGAAGCTGCAAAACAGCCATTGGGAGATGGGGCGGCATTTATATCAGCAAATAAAAGCTTGCAGGGATACTCTGATACATTGAACACGCTGACTGAAACCGTACAAGTAAACAGTGATGAACTTCAGAGTGCGAAAAAACTTTTTCTAAGTCATGATAAGAAAATTAAAAAACTTGAAAAAGAACTTATAAGTTCGTCAGGTTCTGCTAATCCGGAGTTTAAATCGCTAATTGCTGAATATGAAAAACAGCTTGAAGAATTACAGAGTGAGAATTCCAAGCTATCAGATTCAATTAATCAACAAAACACAAGTGTCCAAAATGTAGCTGAGCAAATAGAAGAAATGCTTCCGGATAAAAAGCTGGCATATGAAAGAAAATTAAAGGAGATAAAGTCAGGCTTGTATTTAAAGTTAACAGGAAAAGTTCTTAAATATGATAAAAAATGGGGGTTTGCAATAATTGACCTTGGAAAATTCAACAAAGTAGATTTTACAATTGACGGGAAAGATAAAACAGCAACAGTTGCACTACCGCTTGATAAAAAAATGTATGTATCGCGTGGAAATAAATTTATTGCAAAAGTTAATGTTATCAAAGTTGTTGATAAATACGCTGTTGTCAATTTGAGCTCCCCACCTGACGGCATTATTCAGCCTGGAGATACAGTTTTTTTCCCAGTTCAGACAATATAATATAACTTTGTATTGAAATATTCTCTATTGACAAGACTAATATGCTTTACGATAATAAAAAATAAGGAAATGAAAATTGAAAAAAATTATCAGGATTTCAGCAGTCGTAACATTATTACTGCTTCTGGCAATAATAATTATACAGCTTATGGAACTGGGATATTTTAAATCTTGATTTTTATATAACAAAATTATAAAGGAAAAGTTTATGAATATAAATATTAATATTAAGGCTCCCTGTTTTTTTCTTCTAATTTTACTTTTGCTCATTACGATGTTTTGCGGAGGATGCATGAGCCCCCAAGAGAGAAACGGAGTTAGTTTACTACCACAAAATAGACCAACAAGAGGGGCGGCACTACATAGGCCACACTCTCCTATGGGAATGAGTTTTTAGTAAAACATGCTTTATTTGTTTACAGATAATAAGTCTAACCATTAATATCTAATCAGTATAATTTAAATAAGTAGATGGAGGATACATAATGCCAACCTGTTTTTTTCCTGAAATAAGTGCTAAAATTTCTTTTGAAGGAGAGCAGTCTACCAATCCCTTAGCATTTAAATACTACGATGAAAATAAAATTATTTTCGGTAAATCAATGAAGGAACACTTACGTTTTGCAGTGGCATTCTGGCATACATTAAAAGGAAATGGTGCAGATATGTTTGGTGGTCCAGTCTGGCAGCGCAAATGGAATAAATACCATGATGATATTGATAATGCAAAAAGGACAATGGAAGCAGCTTTTGAATTTTTTGAGAAACTTGGAGTTCCGTACTGGTGTTTCCATGATATAGATATTGCACCGGCAGGAATGTGCTTCAGAGAAGCAAGTGAAAATCTGGAAACTATGGTTACTATGGCTAAAGCACTGCAGCAAGAGACCGGAGTTAAGCTTCTCTGGGGAACATCAAATGCATTCTCTCATCCACGGTTTACACATGGTGCAGCTTCTAACCCTGATGCTCATGTAACTGCATATGCCGCTGCACAGGTAAAAAATGCTCTTGACGCTACAAAAGAACTTGGTGGAGAAAACTATGTTTTCTGGGGAGGACGTGAAGGTTATGAAACTCTTCTGAATACAAATTATAAACAGGAGCAGGAACAGCTTGCAAATTTTTTTCATATGGCTGTTGAGTATAAAAAAAAGATTGGTTTTGAAGGTCCATTTTTAATAGAGCCAAAACCAAAAGAGCCGACAAAACATCAATATGATTTTGATTCCGCCACTGTTTTAAATTTTCTCAGAGCGCATAATCTAATGGACCACTTTAAGCTGAATATTGAAGCTAACCATGCAACACTGGCCGGCCATACCTTTGAACATGAATTAACCGTTGCATCTGAAGCTGGAAAACTCGGAAGTCTTGATGCAAATACAGGAGATCCGCAACTTGGCTGGGATACAGACCAATTTCCTACATCAGTATATACAGCGACATACGCATGTATGGTAGTATTGAAGCAGGGAGGTCTTGGAAGAGGTGGAATAAACTTTGATGCTAAATTAAGAAGAGGTTCCTGTGATGAAATGGACCTTTTTTACGGGCATATTGGGGGAATGGATACTTTTGCCAGGGGACTTGAAACGGCATCTAAGATAATAGAAGACAAGGTACTTGACAACTTCATTTTAGAAAGGTATTCCAGTTTTAATTCCGGGATTGGAGCAGATATAATGAACGGAAGGTGTTCATTGGAAGAGTGTGAAAAATATATTTTTGAACATGGTGAGCCTATACTTAGAAGCGGTAGACAGGAATACCTTGAAAATATAATAAATGATTACATTTAATTGACGTTTTGATTCAATAAGGGAGTAGGCATAGAGTGTTGAATTTCAAAAAGGCGCTGAACTTCGATCTTTTTGAAGTTTTATTAGTAGAAAAAATTATATAGTTGTTGTGATCCTAATCCTGAACATAATCGATAAAGACAATGATTACGACAACGAAAAATAAAAAAGACACTCCGTGTCGCTTCAAGAGACTATTGCTATGAAAACAGTATTGGGAATTAATATGGGGACACAAAGTACAAAAATTGTCCTCTATGATTTTATAAAAAAAATTATTGTAGCAGAAGCATCCGCCAAACATGATATAATTTCAAAGGATGACGGAACAAAGGAACAAAAGGCCGAATGGTGGATCTCGGCGTTAAAAAATTGGCTGTCTGAAATTGATGTCCGTCTAAAAAGTTCAGTAATTGCAATAGGTGTCTCCGGTCAACAGCACGGATTTGTACCTATTGATATCAATGGAAATGTGATATATAATGTAAAGCTATGGTGCGATACATCAACAGTTTCTGAATGCAGACAGATCACTGAAAACTTTGGCGGAGAAGAAAAACTCTTAGATGAAGTAGGTAACTTGATTTTAAAGAACTCGAAAAATTGGTAAGCGTTACACCTATCGGCAGCAACGGCCTTATTACTCTCCACTTTTATAATGGAGAACGTGCTCCTAATCTACCAAAAGGGAAAGGGTGTATCATGGGATTGGATATGAATAATATGCAGAAAAGCAATATTCTCCGTTCATCTATGGAAGCTGCAATATTGGGAATGCGTTACGGATTAGAGGCATTTGAAAAAGTAGGATTTAAGTCGGCTGAAGTGAGATTAACAGGCGGGGGCTCTAAAAGCCATACCTGGCGACAAATTGTTGCAGATATATTGAATTTACCTGTTGTAATTCCTATGATTCAGGAAGCTGCAGCGTTTGGGGCAGCGTTGCAGGCATTGTGGGCATATGAAAACATTGAAAATAAAAAAAATACCATAAATGAAATTGTAAATCTGCATGTAAAGCTGGATTCTGAAAATACACACCGGCCAAATCCTAAGTCGGTAAAGAAATATGACCGTGTTTATGAAGAGTATTTAAAATATCTAAATTCTGTTGAAGATATTTTTAGATAAATAAGATGCTATACAATATAAATATAAAGAGAAGAAATAGTGCCTAAAAATAGTTTTAATTTATTCATTTTAGATCAAAATGGTGTGAAGCAAGTAATAGTAAAAATATTCATCGTTTTATCACAGAATATTACCGATCTCTTCTTCCTGAAAACTCGACATTAAAACTTTATCCATTTTCTTTAAAAAAAGGGAACTAATATTTACGGTCTTATTTTTGGTTCTCATCATCCACTTGGTG
>CAZGAI010000368.1:0-4259 GCA_964523175.1 uncultured Victivallales bacterium
TTTTGATATATCCAATATGGGAGAACAGATAGCAGTTGCCAGTATGGTGTGTTTTGTTAACGGGCGATCTGATAGGAAAAAGTATAGACGTTTTAAAATAAAAACAATTAAAGGAATTGATGATTTCGGTATGATGAAAGAGGTTGTGGGAAGACATTTTAAGCGCAAGCATGATGAAAATATAGAAATGCCGGGGCTTTTAATGGTGGATGGTGGTAAAGGACAGCTATCTTCAGCATTAAAGGCATTAGAAGAGATAGGGGTATCGGCTTTTCCTGTAATTGGGTTAGCTAAAAAAAGGGAGGAAATTTTTTTACCCGGGCACTCCGAGCCTATTATTTTAGAAAAAACCAGTCCAGCATTGAAACTGCTTCAAGCAGTGCGGGATGAAGCTCATAGATTTGCCGTTACATATAATCGAGAAATACGCTTAAAAAGAATAAATGAATCAATTCTTGACGATATTTCCGGCATCGGTGTAGAAAGAAAAAAATCAATTCTAAAAATCTTCTCTTCGATGACGGAACTGCGTAAATCAACACCCGAAGAAATTGTTTCAAAGGTAGATCGTATTGGAATTAAACTGGCTCGGGAGATAGTTGCTTACCTCCAAAAAAAATAATGGCAATAACCCTTAAAAATAGGATAATATAAATGGTAAAATATGGTATTAGTCTTAAAAATACGGCTTAATAGCTTTGTGAAAATGCCTTGCCATAATATTATAGCCGCTATTATTTGGATGAATACGATCACACATCAGCCCTGGATTGCCTAATATTCCTTTATACACATTGGGAACTAGGACTGATCCTGTTTTTTTAGCAATTAGTTTATACGCATTACCAAAGCCTTTTCCAAATAATGGAATATTTATCCCTCCTAGTATGACTAAAGCACCTTTTTCCTGAATAATATTTATAATTATCTCAAGATTGTTAAAGGCAATTTCTTTGGACACACCATTTTTAAAATCATTTCCTCCTAGCGTTATTAGGACAATACGAGGATTATTGTTAAGAACATCATTAATTCTTTCAAGAGCCATTGCAGTAGTATCACCTGGAACACCCAGGTTAGTTACGGGAATTCCTATCAGACTTGAAAGCTGAGCTGGGTAATCCATTCCATCACTGGCACCGGTTCCATAGGTTAAGCTATCTCCAAAACAAATAAGATTTATCTTATTTTTTTAAGTTTATTTATAAGGGTACGCCTGCTTATTCCAAGGAGTTTTGCTGCTTTTGTCTGGTTTCCATTTGTCTCATAAAGTGCTTTTTTTATCATTGATAATTCGCTCTGTTCCAAAGAAATAATTTGATTATTATTAGATATGTCAGTAATTATAGAACACTTTGACTGTTTTATATTTGGCGGTAGGTGTTCAGGCATTATTAACTCGGTTCGAGATAAAATTTTGGCACGCTGAATACAGTTTGCCAGTTCTCTGATATTGCCGGGCCAATCATAGTTCAATATGATTCTTTCCACAGCATGTGATAATTTTTTATTACCTCCATCCTGTTTTTTAAGGAAAAAGCGAGCTAGTGGAATAATATCTTCTCTACGTTCTCTAAGTGGAGGGATTTTAAATGTAATAATATTTAAACGGTAAAACAGATCTTTTCTAAATTTACCATTTTCAATAGATTTTTCCAGAGGACTGTTTGTTGCAGCCAGTAATCTAAAATCTACCGTTAACTCTTTATCGCTTCCTATTGGGGTTATGGTTTTATTTTCTATTGCCCTCAGTAATGCAGGCTGTATTTCCAAAGGCATATCTCCAATTTCATCAAGAAAAAGTGTTCCGTTGTCTGCAGTTCTAAATTTACCATCTCTTTTGCTAATAGCACCGGAAAAAGCGCCTTTTTCATGCCCAAATAATTCACT
The DNA here is from genome assembly GCA_964523175.1 of uncultured Victivallales bacterium. Taxonomy (GTDB): domain Bacteria; phylum Verrucomicrobiota; class Lentisphaeria; order Victivallales; family GWF2-38-69. Next base: position 1,891 of record CAZGAI010000368.1, read on the forward strand.
TCCAAGAATGTTAACCGGGATAGAGGCACAATTAACAGTGACAAGTGAATTTGAATGTCTTGGGCTGCTGTTGTGTATAAATTGAGCAAGAACATCTTTTCCCGTGCCGCTTTCTCCTGTGATAAGAATTGAAACATCGCTCTGTGCTGCATGGTAGGCATCATTAAGGATAATCTGCATTTCTTTGGATTCAGCTATTATTCCCTTTGTTGTCTTTTTCGGTAAGTTTATATTTGTAGAAATATTTAGAATATCAAGGACAGAATCTCTAAGTTCATTGAGGTCAATGGGTTTTTCCAGATAGTCAACAGCGCCTCTTTTTAGAGAATTTACTGCATCTTTAACATTTGCATAAGCAGTAATGAATAAAAAAGGTAATTCAGGAAACAGGTTTCCTATCTCTTTAAATAAAGTAATTCCATCCATCCCGGTCATTTTAACATCACATATTACAAGGTCGAGTTTTTCTTTAGGGATAAGTATTAGTGCTTCCTCTGCGGAAGCAGCAGAAAGAGTGTTAATGTTTGCTGACTTTAGAGTTTCAGTATAAAGTTCTCTAAATGCTTTTTCGTCATCAACAACTAATACAGTCTTTTTATTATTAGAGCTCATAAAATTTTAATCTTATTTATAACCATTGAAGTTCCTTTGCCGGGTGAAGAATAAGCTGTGATTTTCCAATCGGAGTCATCAACAAATCTTTTTACAATTGTTAATCCGATACCATGCCCGTTTGGGTTTCCTTTTACATAGGGTTTATATATTTCGTTAAGAATTTTAGAATCAATTCCCGGGCCATCATCTACGACAGAAAATTCTGCACAGTCTCCAACTGTCAATAATTTTATAACTATCTTATTTCCTTTACTGCATGCTTCAAGGCTGTTTTGTGCGAGGTTAATAATTATCTGGGATAGAGTTTCTATATCAGCTTCTATGGTGATATCTTCAAGCTCGGCAGTGAGTTTGATTCCCGCAAATTCAAATTCAGGTTGAAGTAAATCCATAATTTCTATAATTTTGTTTTTAGCCTGAATTGGTATCTTTTCTATTGTGCGAAATTTTGCATAATTCATAAAATCGCTTAGACGTTCCGTTGTAACATCTACTTCATCAATTATCATAGAGGCTATTTTTCGATTTAATAGAATGTCATTGTTGTTGAATTTTAAAATTTTTTGAGCAAATCCACGTATAATTCCGAGAGGATTTTTAGTTTCATGTGCAAGTCCGGCTGCCGCCAACCCCAATTCTTCAAGCTGATCAGTTCTAGTCTTTATAGCTTTGATTTCAGTTTTTAAGTTATTACTTTTTGAAAAAAAGATCCAGGCAAATATGAATATTAAAATTGCAATGCAGCATATAATATAAAAAATTAACAGCTTGATATTGCCATCTCTAATTTGTTTAAAATATTGTCTGTCATCCATAACAATGCCAAGTGAGATTTGAGGTCGCTTATTTCTTTTTTTAACTCGATCGGGTTTATGCCTGGAATATTTTGTTTGGAAAGAATTATTTGCAAAATGCAGTTTGTTGTTTATTTGTCTTTTTTCGTAACTGGAAAGACGATTAAGCATTTTTTTATAATAAAAACGTCTATTATAGATAAAAACTCCTGCATTACTGTTTTTATCTGGAAACTCTGTTTTTGTTCCTGCCTCAAATATTTCTTTATCGCCCTGTTTCAATATTATATATTTAATATCAGATGTTTCTATGATATTCTGTAGTATTACATTCATTTGCTTAAGCTGTCCGCAATGATACTGATAGCGAATTACTCCCTGTATTATGCTTGCTGCTGCAGTTAAAGAGTTGCGTGTAGGGGCAAAGGTCTGCCGGCATAACTTAACTCTTTCTCTATACATGAAAATTGACAGTAAAATAAAAATAAAAAGTCCTATTATGATTGGATTTAAATATATTTTATTTTTAGGCTTCATAATTTTACAGTATTTTAACTTTTAGATTTATCAAATTATAGATAAAATCTAAAAGCTAAAATCGGTTAACTAATTATTATTAGAATTCGAACATATGCCCAATATAATAAGATATGGTGGTATACTGGACAAATGATCTTTAAATTATATTATTACTTGCATTGTTTTTGAGAACAATCCTTGCTAGCTTTGTTATGATTTCCGCCTTTGTGATCTTTTCCTTTCAATTGTTTTTAACATTACTTTGGCTTAAACTCGTTTTAAAGTTTTATAAACGATGCTTGGCTTTTGTTAAAAGCAAATTGAATGCCAAAATTTTAAAGATAGAAAGGAAAAAGATACCTAAAGATATTGCCAGTAACTGGATCATCTTAATAATCAACACTATAAATATAAAAAACTGGTGTGATATTTTTTCAAAAA
>CAZGAI010000369.1:0-4254 GCA_964523175.1 uncultured Victivallales bacterium
TCTATAGCTTTAGATATAATAACACAAAGTGTTAGAAACAATCCTTCTTTTACAATGAAAACTAATAGTGATATTATGATCAATGTCACCGGTTATGATTTAACATATCATAATATTGATATAGAAATTACTTTTGAAAAAGGACGCTGTGCGATCTTGCATGGAGGCATGACAAATAGAATTGAACAAAGAATAGAACATGAATTATTTCATGGATTTTATAGATTAAAAGAAGTTTCTTCTGATAAGCTTGGTCAAGCAGGTTTTACCTATTCTCTTGAAAAAGGTTTGTCAGATCTTATTTATTCTTATGAAAATGATAGTCAACCAGTAAGTAATTTAAAAAGTTGTTATAACTCTCAAAAAATTATTAACAAAGTCCTGTCGGAAATTTTATGAGCATTTTAATTGTAAGTGGAGACATCGGAGGTGCAAAAGCTGTAGGGGCAGTTTTATCTATGCTTTCTGATTATACAAAAGATTTTTATGTTGTCAGACATCGTGAATTTAATATTTCTAATAATGACTGGAAAACAATAGATATTGAAATTATCAACGAAAATACTTGGAGCTTAGTATTTGATACTCTTGATATAAAAATTCTTTTATGGTCAACCAGTGTAAGTGATATATTTCCATTACGATTAGCACGAAAAGCAAAGGAATTAGGTGTTTATGTAATTTGTCTTTTAGATAATTGGATGAATTATAAGTTTAGACTTGAAATTGATGGTGAAAAACCTTTAATTCCAGATTGTTACATGGTAATGGATCAACTTGCATATGATGAAGCTATAAGAGATGGAATTCCTGAAAATATTTTAAAAATAACTGGAAATCCTGCTTTAGCTTCGATTAATAGTGAATATAGAAAATATTGTAACTCTTATCGTTGCATCAAATCGGAAGAGTTAAGTATCGGCAGTAAAAAGCTTGTAGTATTTATATCTGAACCTGCTGAAATGGATCAGGGAAGTGATAATACATTCCCTAATTTTAGGGGATATACAGAAAAAACAGTATTAAAGCATTTTTGTGAAAATATGCAGTCTTATGCAGATGAAATTTATATCGGCATAATTAGTCATCCTCGAGAGAATAAGGAAGAATTACTTAAATCATGGGATTGTTATAGAGGGAAACTCGAAGGAGGCTGTATAAATGTTAAGAATGGTCGAGAGGCTGTTTTTCTTGCCGATGGAGTTTCAGGTATGACTTCAATACTTTTATATGAGTCATGGCTATTGAATAAACCAACGCTTAGTCTTCAACCAAATATACAAAATGACAGTTTAAGAGCTTTGGAAAAAAGAAAAGGGATTGTTTGTTTAGTTGACAATTCTCAATGGCATGAAAAGATATTGAAGTGGTGTGATAAAGTAAAAGCTGTTGTCCCAATAGTTAATATTAGAGAAGAACTTACAACTCATACAAACGCTAGTAAGATTATTACATTATTTATAATGAAGAAACTCGGTGATATTTAAATTTTATATTTACTAAGGAAAAAAAGATGAAAATAGCAGTGATTCCTGCAAGAGGAGGCAGCAAAAGAATTCCAAATAAAAATATTAAAGAATTTGCTGGTAAATCAATAATTGAATATTCGATATCTGTGGCATTAAAGTCTGAATTATTTGATAAAGTTATTGTCTCAACAGACTCGGAAAAGATTGCGGCAATAGCTATAAGAGCAGGTGCAGAAGTTCCATTTATGCGACCTAAAGAATTGTCCGATGATCATACTCCTACAGCTCCAGTGATTGAACATGCATTAAAATGGGCAGAGAAAACCTATGGTAAAATAAATATTGTATGTTGTATATATTCAACAGCACCATTTATAAGAATCTGTGATTTACTTGAAGGTTACACGAAATTAATAGAAAACAGAGTTTCTTCTGTTTTTTCTGTAACAAGTTTTCCATTTTCTATATTTAGGAGTTTGAAGATAGATAATGGTGACCTGAAAATGTTTTGGCCTGAACATGAGCTGACTAGATCTCAGGATCTTCCAGAGGCTTATCATGATGCGGGTATGTTTTATTGGCTAGATGCAAAATCGTTTCTAATTGATAAAAAGTTATATACAAATAATATGATGCCTGTAATTATTCCTCGTGTGCTTGTACAGGACATAGATACTCCTGAAGATTGGGAAACAGCTGAGGTTATGTACGAAACCTGCAAAAAGAGAGGACTTTTATGAAACTGGCTATAAATGGTGGTCCTAAAGTTAGGGAAAACCTTTTCCCTGCGTTTAGAGTGATAGGTGCAGAAGAAAAAAATGCGGTTAATCAAGTTCTTAATAATTTTGTGCTTTCACGTTTTCTTGGCTGCTGGCACAAAGACTTTTATGGTGGCCCTGAAGTACAGGCTCTTGAAAAAGAATGGGCAGAATATTTTTGTGTAAAACATGCAATATCTGTGAATTCTGCAACATCTGGGCTTTACTGTGCTGTAGGAGCAACGGGAGTTGAACCTGGGGAAGAAATTATTGTGTCTCCGTATACTATGTCTGCTTCGGCGACAGCGGCATTAGTATATAATGCAATTCCCGTTTTTGCTGATATTGAAAATGATTATTTTTGTCTTGATCCAAAGTCCATAGAAGAGAGAATAACATCAAAAACTCGTGCAATTATAGTTGTAGATATATTTGGACAAGCATATAATGCAGAAGTCATTAATGAAATAGCTCGAAAACATAATTTATTAGTTATTGAAGACTGTGCACAGGCACCAGGGGCAAAATATAAAGATAAATTTGCAGGAACTCTTGGAGATATTGGAGTATTTTCATTAAATTATCATAAACACATTCATTGCGGAGAAGGTGGAATTGTAGTAACTGATAATGACGAATTAGCTGAAAGAGTTAGATTGATCAGGAACCATGCAGAGGCTGTTGTTGAAAATAAGAAAGTTTCTAATTTGACCAATATGATTGGTTTTAATTACAGAATGACAGAAATAGAAGCTGCCATTGCTAGGTGCCAGCTTAAGAAATTATCTTCATTAATTATAGAGCGACAAACAAACATTGCATACTTAGAGAAAAGACTATCAAAAATTCCAGCATTAGAAATGCCAAAAGTAAGAAATAGCTGTACTCACTCTTATTATGTTCATCCGATAAAATTTAATAAACAAATATCAGAAATACCTCGTGAGAAATTTATTGAAGCTGTTAAAGCTGAACTTCCTTCAACAGAATTGCGTGAAGGAGAAGGGCCTCTTTTAGGTTATGGATACGTAAAACCTATATATCTTATGCCAATGTACCAAAAACAAATTGCTTATGGGGCAAAAGGCTATCCATTTAATTTGGGCAATTATAATTATTCAAAAGGACTTTGTCCTACAACAGAGTTGATACATGAGCAGATGTTGGTAACTCATGAACTTATGAGACCGGGCATGACCAATAAAGACTTAAATGATGTAGCTGAAGCTTTTAATAAGGTCTGGGAGAATATCAATGAACTTAAGTAAAGCAAATAGGAGTTTGGAAATTCCTATAATTAATTCTGGAAAATTTGTTCTAGAGCCTTTTTCTGATAAATTTATGACAGAAAAATATATATCCTGGTTAAACAATAAGAATATCGTTAAGTTCAGTGAGCAAAGACATTATTACCATACGAAGGAAACTTGCATTTCATATTTTCAGACTTTAAATAACTCTACACATTTCATGTGGGCAATATTGGGAAAAGACGAAAAGATACATATAGGGAATGTTAATGTTCATATTGATATTAACAATAGTATAGCTGATATAGGTATACTTATCGGAGATATTAGTCATTGGGGTAAAGGCCTTGGTACAGATGTTTTTATAGAAGTAATCAAATTCTTATTTTTCGAAAGAAATATCAGAAAAATAACTGCGGGTTGTATTGCTGAAAATAAAGGTATGATTAATGTTCTGTTAAAACTTGGAATGAAGGAAGACGGTGTAAGAAAAAATCATCATTTATTGAATGGTAAAGAAGTTGACATAGTTTATATGTGTTTGTTTAATAAAAATTTTTCTTACTAGGTAACTAAAAATTAATTAAATACTACAACGAACCAAACGCTTTTTTTAATGAAAAAAGTTTTATGTACTAAATGTTTATAAAAAGTAATCGACAATGGAATTTTTACAGTGAATAATCAACTAAAATTTATAAGAAGATTTTTTGAAAACTTTAGGAGATTTTGCTGTCTTTTTTTAGACAAATTAGAGGATAAAGGTTCTGCTTTCTC
>CAZGAI010000370.1:0-4253 GCA_964523175.1 uncultured Victivallales bacterium
AACAAAATATTTTTACTACAGTAAGGCAAATACCTTCTGAGTAGTAACAAAAAATTTATATTTAATTATGAAGGATTAATAATGAAAAGTATTTCCCCACTGCAAAAGGTACGAGCCGAATACAAAGTAAAGCTTCCTATGTCATTATCCAACGGCGTAAATGTTGAAATTATAACGGGAGAATCCACTAAATCTGTCAGCCACCAGAAAGAGATAGAAAAACTTTTCCCCAACACTTATGGAATGCCGATATTAAATTTTAAAAAAGCGGATGTAGATACAAAACACCCCCCTGTCAATATCGGCGTTGTACTTTCCGGTGGACAGGCACCTGGAGGACATAATGTCATCGCAGGACTTTTTGATGGCATTAAAACCATAAACAGCAAAAGCAAACTGTTCGGTTTTCTTGGGGGCCCGGGAGGTTTGATTGATAATAAGTTCATAGAAATCACTGAAGAGTTACTTGCAAATTATAGAAATACTGGCGGCTTTGATATTATCGGCTCAGGAAGAACCAAACTTGAGCTACCAAAACATTTTGATAAAGCTGCTAGAAACTGTAAGAAACTTGACATAAAAGCAATTGTTATTATAGGAGGCGACGATTCAAACACAAACGCCTGCCTACTGGCAGAATACTATTGTCAGAAAAAAAATCCGATTCAGGTGATTGGATGCCCAAAAACCATTGATGGAGATTTAAAAAACGAACAGATAGAAACTTCTTTTGGCTTTGATACAGCATGTAAAGTATATGCTGAAATGATAGGTAATCTGCAAAGAGATGCCAACTCAGCCAAAAAATACTGGCATTTTATCAAACTGATGGGACGCTCTGCTTCACATATTACCCTTGAGTGTGCGCTTCAAACTCATCCAAATATTACTCTAATTGGAGAAGAAGTAGCTGATAAAAATCAGACACTTACTCAGGTCGTTGACTCAATTGCCACTGTAATAGCCCAGCGTGCCGAGCAAGGATTAAATTATGGTGTAGTTCTAATTCCGGAAGGACTCATTGAATTTGTGCCAGAAATAAAAATACTTATTACAGAACTTAACGATTTAATGGCTCTCAAACAAGAGGCATTTGATTCTTTTACAAAAGAGGAAGATAAAAGTGAGTTTTTAACCAGAAAACTTTCTGCCAATTCTGCTAAGACCTATTTGACACTGCCTACTCTTATTCGTAGACAGCTTATTATGGATAGAGACCCTCACGGTAATGTTCAGGTATCAAGAATCGAAACAGAAAAGCTTCTTATAGAAATGCTTGATATTCGCTTAAAAGCGTGGAAAGCTGAAGGCCTTTACAATGGTGAATTTAACTCATTAAACCATTTCTTCGGATATGAAGGACGATGTGCTGCCCCTTCAAATTTTGATGCTGACTACTGTTACAGCCTAGGCTATGCTGCAGCTGCATTAATCGGCGCTAAAAAAACCGGCTATATGGCATCCATAAAAAATATTTCAAAACCTGCCACTGAATGGGAAGCTGGCGGGGTGCCTGTAACAATGATGATGAATATTGAAAGAAGGCACGGGGAAGACAAACCTGTTATTCAGAAAGCCCTTGTTGAACTAGGTAAAGCACCATTTTTAAAACTCGCTGAAAAAAGAGAAAAATGGGCTATTAAAGATAAATATTTATATCCAGGACCAATTCAATATTTTGGACCTTCAGAAGTTTGTGACCAGATAACTCGTACATTAGAACTTGAGCAAAGCTAGTTTATATTATTTATAGGGCCTAGGACTTATAAGCTAATAAGTCCTATTTAATAACTAATAAGGGGGTATATCTTGGGAAGAAAAGTACATTTTAAGCATGGAGTAATGGGAGCTTCAAAATCATTAGACCTAATCCGTGCGGAATATAATTATCGTGAAAGAGGACTGGGAACTATTGTATTAACACCTGCTGTTGATACAAGAAACGATGGAAAAATTAAAAGTCGCGTCGGCGTATCTGTTGATGCCATTGTTATTCAAAAAACTGATAACATTTTTGATATCGTAAAAAATGAAATTGCAAAGCGTAAAGTTGAAGTTGTTTTTGTTGATGAAATTCATTTTATACAACCGGCTCAAATAGATCAGCTTGGGAGGATTGCTGACACTTTTGAAACTTCAGTCCTATGCTACGGATTACGCACTGACTTCCAAAATAAATTATTTCCAGCAAGTGAAAGACTGTTTGAAATTGCAGATGAAATAGAAGAAGTAAAAGCTATGTGTGAATGTGGCAGAAAAGCTATATGTAACTCAAGGTTTGTAAACGGTAAACCTACAAAAACAGGGGAACAGATTATGGTAGGAAACCTAGAGTATAAATCTTTCTGCAGAGGATGCTATAATAGTTTATTTACCGATAGTCCCTGACCAACTTTTCCCAGCCTCCCTTCAACAAGTTAAACTTTCCAGTTATTCAATAGCCTCCTATTTCGAATCACTTGAAGTTGACTTGTATAAGAATTTTAAGAAACGTCCTTACCACATAAAAAATAGCCAAGACTTTTGACTATTATTGCTGTTATTAATAAATAATATGTTATAATCTTTATATGATGAATGTAATTTTGTAGTATCTAATGAAGTAAACGTGCAAATTCCTATACTCTATAATTCAAATATTAAGGAGAAAACTAATGTATGATATTTCACATGACGTAAAAATGCATTTTACAGGTTTAACAAAAAAAATGCTTGAAGGAGCAAAATACGCAGTACTTCCCGGTGACCCTACTAGATCTAAAAGTTTGTCAGAACACCTTGACAGCAATAGTAAGTTTATATGTTCAAACAGACAGCATGATTCTTATTTATCCAACATTTCAGGTGAAAAAGTAGTTGTGGTCTCTACCGGAATGGGATGCCCGGCAATCAGTGTCACAGCAGAAGAACTTGCAATACTTGGAGTAAAGTATTTCGTAAGACTTGGCACTTCCGGAACAATACGTGACAACATTGAGTTAGGTGATATTGTTATTAGCCGTGCAGCAGTAAAGCTTGACGGTGCTTCTTCGCAGTATGCCCCAGTTGAATATCCTGCAGTTGCTTCTTTCAGTTTTACGAAATCTTTTATTGAGGGGGCAAAAAAAGAGAATATACCCTATCATATCGGTATTACAGCTTCTTCTGATACTTTCTGGCCTGGACAGGAGCGCTATGATAATTTTACAGGTTTTCTACAAAGAAAATTCAAAGGCTCACTGGATGAATGGCATGCTCTAAACGTGACAAATTTTGAAATGGAAGCTTCTGCCTTATTTACTTTATGCTCGGTATTCGATTTAGAAGCAGTTTGCTTCTGCGGAATAATAGCAAAGCGTACAGAAAGTGAAGTCCCTGATTTAGCCGGGAAAAAAAGAGCTCAGGTCAACTGGCAAAAATTGTTAAAGTCAGGCTTAATAACTGATATGATAAAAAGAGGTTTCATTAAAGTTTAATATAGTATTACATATAATCTGAATTTTTTTATGAACATAATTTTAACAAATAAAAAAAAGAACAACTTTAAGATATAGGTTATTTTTTATAGGAGAAATAAAAATGAATTATGCAAAACCAGATGAAGTTCTATATCATATAGGGCTTTCAAAAAATACTATTGAAAAAGCCAAATATGCAATATTAATAAATGATAAAAAATATGTAGAACAAATAGCAAAAATTCTTGATAGCGAAGCCAAATATATTAATGAGAACAGAGAATATTTTACTTGCCTGGCGACTTTTAACTCCCAGAAAGTAGTAGTTTGTTCTACTGGTCTTGGTGGTCCTGCCATGGGGATAGGCTTAGAAGAAATGGCTATGATAGGGCTTAAATATTTTATTAGACTTGGAGACATGGGAGCTTTACAGTTTAAGATGAATGTCGGTGATTTGGTCCTTTCTAAAGCCTCAATGAGGTATGAAGGCACTTCAATTCACTACGCTCCTGAGACATACCCCGCAGTTGCATCTCTTGAAATGACAAATACATTTGATGAAGTATTAAAAGAGAAAGACTTAACTTATCACTATGGGGTTACAGTTTCCACAGACACTTTTTGGGCAGCCCAAGCAAGAGGTTCAGGTTATATGAACTACGTCCCTGTTAAATACAGAGATGTTCTGCATGAATGGCAGAAACTTAATATTTTAGGGGTTGACATGGAACTTTCAACTTTATTCACTCTTTGCAATGTTTTTGATTTGGAAGCAGTTGCAGTTATGGATATATCAAATAGAAATTTTGAATCATG
>CAZGAI010000371.1:0-4242 GCA_964523175.1 uncultured Victivallales bacterium
AAAATTCTTAAACACACTAAGCTCAAACTGATCGAGCGAGGAGTAACAATAATTCCCGGAAAAAGATGCAGAAGTAATATTTACGGAATTACAGGTAATAAAATTACAAAGTATTCGAAGGTTTTTGATAAAAAGTTCAGAGAAGCTGAACTTACTGATTTGAAAAAGGATCCTCTCAACAAAGACTTACAGGAAGGAATAATAGATAAAATCTTTTCAAATTTTCAAGGATACGTTGAAAAACTGGAACAGGAAGTACTAAAAGATGATACATCAAGTGAAAAATTAGAACAGGATGTTAAAGGTTTTAAAAAGGGAAAAAACATTCAATCAAAAAAATACAAAATAAATGAATATAAGATTATAGACAGTAAGAAGGTTAAAGGGAAAAATTTCAGAGCAGATGTTTACAGTTCTGCACTCCTCGTTCTTTTTAAATTAAAAAATAGGTACCTTATCGTAACACTAAAAGAAAAATATTATAAATGTACATTCCCGGACAAAACTCAATTTTTTACGTATAAACTGAAAAATAATGACTCAATTGTGTATTACTCCCGTGGTGCCACTGAGCCTGAATTCGAAAAATATCTTGGAACAAAAAAAGATAATAAAAATAGATTTGCTTATTTCTGGAGCTGGAAAGCTAAACGTTCCAGAAAAACATGGAAAAATTTTTACAGGCTTTACAAATTTACACTTCCAACTCCTATCACATGTATGATGATAAATCAGAATATGTTTTTATATGGAAATAATATTCATAAAAAATCAAAACTAATAAGAACTATTAGGCGGGCATTAAGATAATAAACATAATTAAGGCATTTATTCTCATATCCTGAGCACATGACTATTGTGCTTCATTCGGAAACACTCCTGCTTGTTATATATCAAATACGACAATTTTCCTATTATTATTTTATTCGGATATATATCTATATTTCAATGGTAAAACATACAAAAGGAGTGTAACCTGAAAGGTTTGTATTTAAATAAATCTATTTAAATACCTTTATAATCTTTCGAAAAAGTATGGAAAAAGTATAATGAAAATATTAATTGTTTCTCCAATATTTACGGATTCATTCTGGAGCTTTAAGTATGTATTGAAATTTATTAGGAAAAAAGCAGTATTTCCACCTCTGGGCTTACTTACAATGGCAGCAATGCTTCCAGAAAAATGGGAAAAACGATTGGTCGATATGAACACAGATAAGCTTTCAAACAAAGATATAATTTGGGCTGATTATGTTTTTATTGGAGCCATGTATGTTCAAATAAAATCTGTCGAAGAGGTTATTGAAAGATGTAAGAAGTATAAGACAAAGATTATTGCCGGCGGTCCACTGTTTACTATGACTTATAAGTCATTCATTGATAAAATTGATCACTTTGTTTTAAATGAAGCTGAATTAACACTTCCAAAATTTTTAGAAGATTTGAGAAATGGCTGTCCAAAACAAATTTATACCAGTTCAGAATTTGCAAATATAAATGAGTCTCCAACACCCTTATGGAAATTAATTAATTTAAAGAAATATGCTCATATGAGTATACAATATACAAGAGGCTGCCCTTTTGAGTGTGATTTTTGCAATGTAACATCACTGTTCGGTAGAAAAGTAAGACGCAAAACCTCAACACAGATTACTACAGAACTAAACAATATATATAAAAATGGATACAGAGGTCCAATTTTTTTTGTAGATGATAATTTTATAGGATCAATTACTTCATTGAAGCGAGATTTACTACCTGTTCTAATTAATTGGAAAAAAGATCATACCGGAATAAGCTTCTATACTGAAGTTTCAATTAATATAGCTGATGATACAGAATTAATCAAAATGATGAGGCTTGCCGGTTTTAATCAAGTTTTTATCGGAATTGAAACCCCTAATAATGAAGGGTTTGCAGAATCAAATAAAGCCCAGAATCACAATAGAGATTTAATTAGAGATATAAAAATGATTCAAAGGCACGGCCTGCTGGTTCAGGCTGGTTTTATTGTAGGATTTGATGCAGATACCGAAGATATATTTCAAAGTCAGATAGACTTTATCCAAAAAAGCGGAATAACTACAGCAATGGTAGGTTTGCTACAAGCCTTTCCCGGAACAGGTCTATATAACAAAATGCTGAAAAAAAATAGATTATTATCTACTACATCAGGCGATAATTTTGACGGCACTACAAATATTATCCCTGCTTCTATGCATATTGATACGCTCGTTAAAGGCTATAAACATATTCTTGCTCAAATTTATTCTCCAAAATATTATTACAGGCGAATCAAAGTATTTCTAAGAGAATATCAAAATCAGGGAATTAAAGAACCGGTTAATGTTAATTCTACTTTAGCTTTTTTAAATTCTATTTTTTTTATAGGTTTTTTAGGAAAAGAAAGATTTCATTACTGGAACCTTCTAATTTGGACATGTATCCGTTATCCCAAATATTTACCACTTGCAGTCAATCTTTCAATTTTCGGACTCCATTTTCGCAAAACTGCAAAATGTTATGTAAAATAATTTATGGCGATTTACGAGAAATCCGAAGAAAAATAAGCTGTGGTCACCCATAGCTTTAGCTTTTCTTTCAACAAGGTAAAATGTCAAATACGAGAACTGATCCCCAATAGCTTGGTGTTTATTTTACGCTCACCTTTAGATAAAGAAGCTATCCGAAAAATACTGCCCTATAATCTTAAAAATGAAGTTATTAAGAAAATAAAAAAAGCCTCAATTCCCAGGAATTGAGGTTGGACATGCACTTCACTTAATACTTATCCTGTTGTTTTGTCCCGCCTGTCGTCATATTTCTTCTGTTCAATCAATTATTACCGTTCTTACCTGTAAATTTAGCATTTACATCCTGACTCAGGTTGATTTCACCATTGCTCTGCTTGTCCATTGACTTAATCTTGTCTGTTTTTTTTATTAATACCTTAGCGCTTTTCCACCAGGTTAGAGATCCCGAGTCAGTAATTCCAGAAAAATCACAGTCTCCCTGAATTAAGTACATATTCCCATCCACATCTTCCGTAACATAATAGCTGAATTTTTTTAATAAAAGATCGTTGCCGGCGTTGTCCCATTTGTTCGCAATTCCTGTAAGGATATACCCAGACTTTATACCCATGCAACTAATTTGACCCAAATCACCACACTTGGGGTAAGCAGGTGGTACGGGCAGCGGCAACTGCACATCAGGTATAACAACGATACGAAGGTTTTTAGCATCAGTTGGATCATCATATCCTACATACACGCTACGTCCCGCTTGATCATGATAGAGGCCTGCTATGCGTGTAATGTCAGACGGCATGTTTAAATATATGATTTCTGAAAGTTCTTTTGCGTTTGTCCACCAGGCAACTGATTTCTCCCCCGGCATGCCCGTAAGGTCAAAATTTAACTGCGTTAAGATCTTTATATTATTCACATTATACTTCAGTCCATACAGAAAAGCTTTAATGCTAGGGTCATGTTGTGTTCCAAGACACCATCGGTTAATTTTACCCATTAGATCACCTTGTTCCTCGACATCATAGCATTTGATGGGCGTGATATCTCCCCACCCAGGATACACGCCATCTTTAGGTAGTGGTAATACAACGTTCGGAATGAGGCTTATATTTTTGGAGGCCTTGTCACCTGGCTCATCATAACCGACATAAACAGGAGTTTGGCTCGATATATCAACATAAAGACCTTGCACACGTGATTGGATAATTACCGTAGTAAGAATATTGTCGTCGTCATGATTTTTGTGCCATCCGTTTAGGCCGACATCAGATTCTGGGTTTGAATATATGTCGATGCTGGAGGGGCCAAAAGGTGGATTTGAGATCCAGACCCAGGATTTTTGAGTAGGGATGCTATCGGCCCAGATATAGATGAGAATACTCGCTGTAGTAATCACACCGGCGGTATACTGTACAGCTACTGCATGTGCACCATCAAATTGCATGTGTGTGTCTTTATAGTATGTCTCCCATTTCATTTTATCTGTGTATAAGTTAGCGACACCGAGATACCAACCAGCGCCCTTTCCGGTGATCGCCGGTGTTGCATACCACGATACATCTCTGTTCGTGCTATTTGAAATAGTTATAGAGCATGCGGGCTCCGCTATACAGACATGTGTAGAAGAAAACGCAAATAGTAATAGGAACTGCAGTAATTGTCAGCAACAAGATGATTATCCCAGTATCTTAGCATTACAAATTACCAACAT
>CAZGAI010000372.1:0-4239 GCA_964523175.1 uncultured Victivallales bacterium
GATTCGCTTTATCCACAATTGAAAGTAATAGTAGATGATTGGAAAGAAGAATTAGACAATGCAATAAAATTGCCGATAAAACATCTTTCAGCATATGCTTTAACTGTAGAAGAAGGCTCTATGCTGTATTCAGATAAAAATTTAAACTCCACAGCAACAGCCGACCTTACACCTGAGATGTCTAACTTAACTTCTGATATTTTATTACAGTCAGGTTTTAACAAATATGAGATATCCAACTATTCTCAGCCGGGTTATGAGTGCAGACACAACCTGGATACATGGTTCGGAGGAAAGTACCTGGGACTAGGCCCTACTGCATCTTCATTTGATGGAACAAACAGGTGGACTCAGTCAAAATTAAATGAATGGCTAAAAGGAGAAAGACCTCAAATAGACTGTTTATCACAACTGAATAGAACTATTGAAATATTTATAATGGGACTGCGGACAACCCGAGGCTGGATAATAAAACATATAGAAAATAAAAAAATACTTCTTACTTCTCAGTTTCCCCAGAGCTTAGAGCTAAACACAGAAGAATGGGGGGAATTAAATATCAAGCTTTCAAGTTTAACCAAAGCCGGCCTATTAAAAATTAAAAACATTGCAAATAATAAAATGCAGGTTTCTCCCACGGAAAAAGGACTACTGTTCTGGGATGAAATCGCCCTACAGTTGATATAGCACGGCTACTTCATCACAATCATCGAGTTTTTTGCACTTTGAACAATCAAACCATATCTTTTTAGGAAACATTTCCATCGGAACAACTTCAAACCCAAGACGTGTAAAGACATTATGACGGCGCGTTAAAGCAAAAACTTTCTGTCCTTTCCGTTCATTCTTTACAACTTCAATTGCAAAAAGAATAAGGGCAGAACCGACACCTTTTCCAGAAGCATTTGCAGACACCGCGAGGGAACGTATTTCAAATAATCCTCTTCCATAATCACGAACAGCAACACAGCCAACATACTCATTAACACAGGATGCAACAAAAAAATTATGCTGTCCTGACATATGAAGCTCAGAATTAGCAGTGACATTATTGGATTTTAACGTAGAAGGGTGGGCCTGGATATCATAATGATCAGAGTACAAGTTTTCAGAAATATTATTTTTATCACGCGGAAGGAGTTTACCTACTCTAAAATACGGAGTTAGAATATTAAAAATATCCTCTACATGTTCTTCCCGGGCAGGTTGAATTTTTATCCCGGAAAGCTTTAACTTATTATGCTGAGGTGACATAGGATTTCAGTATACAGTAAAAGGATTTAAACTTAAAAATGGCTGCAAATAAAAGCATTAAATAAATATATAGTATCTACATTATTAAGTTGAAGGGTTCTCCTCTTTACCTTCAAAAAATTTTCCAATTGCCCTGTACTTTTTATAGCGCTGTTCTTTTAGCTGTTGGCCTGTCTGCTTTTTAAGTTCCTTAATATTTTTTTTGAGTACTTTCTTTAAAGATTCTGCAGCTGCATCATAATCACTATGTGCTCCACCAATAGGTTCGGGCACTATTTCATCAACAATTCCCAATTTTTTCAATTCTGAACTTGTTAGACGTAAAGCCGCAGCAGCTTTTGGAGAGAAGGCACGGTCTTTCCATAAAATAGCAGCACAGCCTTCAGGCGTAATAACAGAATAGTATGCATGTTCGAGAATAAGAATTCTATTTCCTACACCAATGCCCAGTGCACCACCACTACCACCTTCACCTAAAACAACCGCTATAATTGGTACTGTAAATTTAAACATTTCTCTTAAGTTTACCGCAATAGCTTCACCAACATGCCTTTCCTCTGAAGCAATACCCGGATAAGCACCTGATGTATCTATAAATGAGATGATAGGGATATTCGCATTTTGAGCTAATTCCATTAATCTAAGAGCTTTACGATATCCTTCCGGGTGGGGGCAGCCGAAATTACGATAAATATTCTCTTTGACATTTCGTCCCTTCTGTGTGCCCATAATCAAAACTGACTGACCATCAAGCTTAGCAAATCCGCCTACAAGCGCACCGTCATCAGCGAAACGCCGATCCCCATGCAGTGACAAATAATCAGTAAAAATACGTTCTATGTAATCATGTGTGTAAGGTCTGTTTGCATGACGTGCAAGCTGAACTCTCTGCCAGGGAGTTAAATTATTATAAACTTTACGTTTAGTTTCTTCAAGTTTTTTGGTCAAAACAGCAATCTCATCATCAACATCAATTTGATTTGTATTACTCAAATTAATCAATTCATTAACCTTAGCTTCCAATTCGCTAACAGGTTTCTCAAATTCTAATATTACGTTATTAGGCATAATATATTCCTCTGTATTTAAGTATAGGCGATAATATTTGTATATTCATTTTTTATATTATATAATCAATAACCCCCTCTTGCAAGGTAGAAGAAGGCATACTTCGATAGATTTTAACATCAACCATTAAAAAGTTATCAGTTATCAGTGAAATATTCAGAAACATATTGATTAACAGAATAATTATAGTTCCTTCAAAATAACTCATCTTTATTTATTATTGAATTGAGAATCTTCAAATATCTAGAGTACCAATCTCTCCATATTCTTTTTCCTATTCACTGTTTACTGATTATTTTCCATTAATGCTTCGGCATGATATGAACTTCTTACAAGCGGAGCACTTGCAACACTTGTAAATCCCAGACCCAGAGCAAAATTTCGCCATTCCTCAAAAGTATCAGGGTGCACATACCTCTCCAGTGGCCAATGGTTCTTTGATGGAGGAAGATATTGTCCTATTGTCAGCATGGATACGCCAACATTGCGGAGTTCTCTAATAGTCGTTATAATCTCATCATCACTCTCGCCAATACCAACCATCAAACCGGATTTAACTGGAATTACGCCACTGCTAATATCAACTGCATTCTTTAAAAACTCTGCAGATTTTTCATAGGTTGCAGTCATACGAATTAAAGAAGATAATCTTTGAACAGTTTCAATATTATGATTAAAAACAGTAGGTTTGGCATCCAATACTGTATTTAAAGCTGAAGTATCACCATTAAAATCGGGTGTTAACACTTCTATTTTAACGTTATCGTCATTAACTTCACGAATCTGCTGAATTACTTTGGCAAAATGTTCCGCTCCGCCATCTTCAAGATCATCCCGTGTAACACTTGTAATTACAGCATACCTAAGCCCCATTCTTTTTACAGCCTCAGCTATTTTGGAAGGTTCCAGTAAATCCGGGGACTTGGGCTCTCCATGGTTAACAGCACAAAATCGACAGTTTCGAGTACAAGTATCACCTAAAATCATAAAAGTTGCTGTCTGTTTATGCCAGCATTCACCAAGATTTGGACAACGAGCGCTTTCACAAACAGTATGAAGTTCTAGATCACCGATAACATCCTGTACTTTTCTTCTGCTCTTTCCGGCATAAGCTTTTACTCTAATCCAATCAGGCAGGCGCGGTCTGGCCACAGATTTTTTAATATTTGTATTACTCATACTATATTCCAAAAAAAATTTAAATAATTATTTTATTACAATTTGAATACAGGTTTCACTATCTCCTGATAACATATTTGATACAAACTCAACATAAACTTTTTCTTTTATTTGAGAAGTATTAATAATTTCCTGTATGACTTCTCTTTCAACAGTCATAATATCTTCAAAATATTCTTTCGAGTAAATTTCCAGTTTTAAATTTAGGAATAGATTTAATCTTGAGCTTAAATAAATCATATCTTTAGATATTATTATTTTATAGGGTGTAAAACGCTTTCCCATGCAATATTGAATAACCATTCCTAACTGTTCAATATTACTTGGCGGAGCAAGTCGCATATTAATTAGGGCTTCATTTTTCCATTGTAAAAAAAGTCTTTTCCATAATGATAAATAGCCACTTCTGTTAAATTTATTTTTAAACATCTGAAGCCAACCAAAATAATCCCCAATAAAAAAGCCTGGAACAGAGGAATTAGCCTGTTCTTTAAAAGTTCGATTTAGTTTCTTTAAAACATGTGGAAGTGGATTTTCGGTTGAGAATTCGTCATAAATATACTTTTCAGGGAGTGCTGGCAAACAGCTTAGATCTGCATCAGGTGTGTGAAAGACGTATTGGCAAGCAGATTTAGAACAATCCATACACATTGCTGAATTTAGATCAATTACTATATCTTTGCGAAGGCCAAGTTCTTTGGCTGCCTTGCTGAGGTTTCCATTGTGTTTATCCAGAGC
>CAZGAI010000373.1:0-2919 GCA_964523175.1 uncultured Victivallales bacterium
CTGTGCAGGTTTATATTTTTTTGTAGGTGTAGATTTTTTATATTTTTTATTTACAGACTTACCTTTGGGGTGAGTAATTACTTTTATCCTCGAAAGGTACTTAACTTTTTCAATTAACTGCTTTCTATTAATATTATTACTGTAATATTCTATCCCCTTTTTTTCCTGGAAATCCAGGGCTCCATTACTGATTGCATCAAAAACACCACCCTGCCCTGTTTTGGGAGCTGTAGATGAAATAATTAATATAGGAGTAGGAATATAAGCCATTATAAGCTCAGTAGCTTCTATACCATCCATAATAGGCATATGTATATCCATAGTTATAATATCCGGCTTAAGATTTTTAGCCAGATTAAAAGCATCTTTTCCGTTATTGGCTACGCCGACAACAATAATGTGAGGATCAGAGTTAAGGACATCTGTCAGCACTTTACACATAAGGTGTGAGTCTTCTACAATAAGTACTTTTATTATCTTCTTATGTTCCATTTTATTTGATAAGCCTTTCAATTGCTTCTAAAAGTGTTTCCTGCTTAAAATTACTTTTGACAATATAATATGCTGCACCGACTTCGATACCACGTCTTTTATCCTCTTCCTTTTCCAGTGTAGTAACTATAATAATAGGTATTTCCTTGTATTCATCATTATTTTTTATTGTCTCACAAAATTCAAAACCGTCCATCCTCGGCATTTGTATATCTGTTACAATCAGGTCATAACTTTTCTGTGCCACTTTATCCATAGCATCCAGACCGTCAATTGCTGAATCAACGAGGTAATCATGAGTTTCCAGTATATTCTTTGTAAGTTCTCTTGTAGAAAAGGAATCATCTACTATCAAAACCTGCTTCTGTGACTCATCCTTAGAACTTGTTAATTTAGTTTCAGCAGTTCTTGAACGTACCAGAGTACTGTTTACTATTAACTCTGTCGTATCAAGAGTCACTATTGCTTGACCGTTTTCAAGAATTGCCGCTCCGCTGATGTTATCAACCTTTCCAATGTGATTCCCGAGGTTCTTAATAAAAACCTCTCTATCTCCAATGATTTTATCTACAATAAATCCTATCTGTGAGCTTAAAGAGCTTAAGATAAAAAGAGATACTTTATCTTTATCTCTCGATAACTTTTTACTACTATTATTAATGTATTTTACAACTGGAAGCTGAAGTATATCCTGTAAGTCCACAACTGGAATAATATGATCATTAAGCTCAATGGCCATTTTTCCTTCGATTGTAGATATTTCATCAGAATCAATATTCAGGCACTTTGTAATTGATGCCATTGGTACGGCAAAAACCATTTCATTGGACTCAACTAAAATCACTTTAAATATAGAAATAGTGATAGGAAGAACAATATTAAAAACAGTGCCGCTGTCTTTTGTTGAATCAATCAGCACCTGTCCCTGCAGTCTTTCAATGTCGCGTTTTGCAATATCCAGGCCTATTCCTCTGCCTGAGACATCTGTAATAACTTTGCTTGATGAATAACCGTTCATGAAAATAATATTTTTAATTTCATTATCAGTCATTATCTCAAGTTCTTCAGGAAGAAACATTTTTTTCTTCAATGAATCTTCCCTGATTTTATCCAGATCTATTCCTCTGCCATCATCCTCAATTGAAATTACAGTATGGGCACCTTCAATTCTGACTGATATTTTTATACTGCCCTCTTTGCTTTTCCCTTTTAACTCCCTTTCTTCAGGTAATTCGATTCCGTGGTCAATACAGTTACGTACAATATGCATTAGAGGGTTTTTAATTGCTTCAAGCATTTTCATGTCAAGTTCTGTATCTTCTCCGACAATTTCCAAATTAACAATTTTATTCTCTTTAGATGCAATATCCCTAACCATTCTCGGATAAGCTTCAAAGACAGTACGGCATGGCAACATTCTTAAGTCTTTAATTCTTTTTTGCAGGTCATCAATAATCGGATCCATATAGTAAAGATCCTCTGAAAGACTTTCATAAGTCCTGCTGTATTCCTCCTCAAGCAGGTGAAGTTCATTACGGCCTTTTCCTACAAGCTCATTAATAATGTCATTGTCCGTACCTGATGTTTTTTGAATAACCTCAGTCAAATTACTAAATGTCTTTTGAATATTTTTGATATTTTTGAAAAAAACTTTAGTATCATTAATCTTTTCAGAAATATTCATTCTGTCAACGACAACTTCTCCTACAAGGTCAAGAAGAGTATTTACTTTATTTAAAGGAACCCGAATATAGTCAATCTGAGATATCTCCTGCTGAGAAGTCTTTTTTCTGCTTTTTGTTTTTTCCTTTATTTGCACCTTAGGGGTATCAATTTTATCTGCCTTCTCAGGAGAAGGTTTAAGAGGTATTTCTTCGGTTTCCTTTTTAATATTTTCTTTTACAGGTACTGATTTTTTCTTGATTTTAGCGATGAGAGTACATTTATCCTGCTTAGAAATGGATTTCATGCAATTATCTAAATCCATACATAATTCTGAAACATCCAATTCATCATCAGAATCTTTTAATATTTTTCTGACAACATCCAGGCTTTCAAAAACTATATCAATAATTTCGGAATTAGCACTCTTTTTATTCATTATAATATAATCAAAAAAATTCTCTATTTTATGAAAAATATCCTGAATATTGAGAAACTCAAAGGCACGGCTTGAGCCTTTGAGCGAGTGTGCTTCTCTATTGAGATCCTTAATCAAACCAATACTGTCAGGATTCTTTTCAAGCTGCACAAGAGCACTATCCATCTTAGTCAGACGTTCTTCTGCTTCAGCTATAAATAATGCTATAAAATCTTGTTTATCAGGCATTTCAAGAAAACCTTGTTTTTATCTTTTTTAACTGTTTTCTAAGTTCTAAGTTCTAAGTTCTAAGTTCTAAGTTCTAAGTTCTAAGTTCTAAGTTCTAA
>CAZGAI010000373.1:3019-4238 GCA_964523175.1 uncultured Victivallales bacterium
GTTCTATTATCATCTATTAAAAACTTAAAAAGAAATTTTTGTATAATAAAAGTTTATTTTATTTATTGTTATTAATCTGAATTACGACTAGTTTCTGTATCTTCGAACTTATTTTCTTTATTAGTATTCTTTTTATTTTTTATAATTTTCATGTTATTATTTGAAGCACCGATAATCATCTTCAACTCATTTGAAAGTTCGCTTAAATTCTGTGCTGCAATAGTTGTCTGTTTAGTTGATTCGGCAAACTGTTTTGTAACAGTATTAATATTCTGCATTACTCCCACAGTCTGCTCTGAAGCAGTTTTCTGCTGCTGCGTTGCAAGGGTTATTTCTTTTACAGATAGGGTTGTGTCTGTAATCAATTCAAGACCTTCACTAACCAGTTTATTCGAGTCTTCAATACCAACAATTATTGAATTAGTTTCTGTCTGAATTTCAGTGATAAGCTGCCGTATTTCCTCTGTGGATCCAGTGGATCGTTCTGCCAGTTTCCTGATTTCCTGGGCTACAACAGCAAAACCTTTACCGGCTTCACCTGCTCGGGCTGCTTCAATTGCTGCATTCAGAGCAAGAAGGTTGGTCTGCTCTGCAATAGAGTCAATAAGAGATGTAATTTTACCGATTGACTGAGATTTTTCTCCAAGTAGAAGAATTTTTTTGGCTGTAAGGTCTACTTTTGTATTTATCTCTTCCATTCCCTCTAAAGTTGTAGCTGCAGATTGAGATACATTGCTGGCGATATCAGCAATATTTGATGCAGTAGATGCAAGTTCCTGCACTGTAGCTGAAGCTTCTTTTACCGCAGATGACTGTTCAGAGGCCCCTGAAGCCTGCTGCGCCGTGGCCGAGCGAATTTCAGCTGAAGATGATGTTAACTGAATAATTCCTTTTTTGATCGGAAGGCTTATACTGCGGGCCACATAAAGCCCCAGCACAATAATAAGAACTATTGCTATAACAAGTAAATACATTGTGTTAATTGAGAGGTGGTACATGGCTTGCTGAGCTTCGTTTTTATCAATATCTGCAACAATCGCCCACTTAAAATCTGTCTCCAAATGATTAAAATCAATGACTGAATATGAAGAGTAGACTTCTTCATCATGATAATCAAGAACTATATTCTCTCCCGGTTTATTAGCCAGGGCTGCCTCAACTGATTCTGTCCGTACCTTCTGTTTTAAAATACTTGTTTCTCCGGACTTTAAAAATCTTG
>CAZGAI010000374.1:0-4233 GCA_964523175.1 uncultured Victivallales bacterium
GATGAAGGTTCTGAAGAGCTAAATAAATGAACTCAATTTCATGCGGTTGCCCTGGCCGATAAGGTGTCAACATATATCAGGACAAGGCACACTAACTAACATTTATCCGCCGAAGCTTTAGCGTAGGAGGAACCAATAACCGTTAATACCTTGTTCTTTATTCATGACTTTTTTCGTCCAGATAAGCCAAATCTGTTATTTTATGCAAAGTGCCGTCTTCACCCTTAAAATTCTTATCCTCATACACAGATTTGAAGTCTTCATTTAAGATATGAGTATGAAGCAAATCTAATCCACTGCCGTTTATAATAATTTGTGTGCTTACGTGGTTAATAACTAGACTGCAGCCGTTTTCTGAACACTCAATATCAAGAATACCGGAATAAGTAAAACTCCTTCGTCTATTATTTTTGTGAACAAACGTGACAAAAAGGCTCTGGCCTACGATTAAAAACTCTCCGTATTCTCCCATTTTTTAAACTCCTATTTTAAAAATCTATTTCAAAATCCTAAAGGCTTCTTATTTTCTCTCTTCTGCTGTCTCCTTAAATAGGCCCTTTCATAAAGTAGTTTTATTATATGGCCACTGTAGTGTATTTGTTACAAAAATGGTGAATTATATGGATCTAGTTTGCTGTAACTCTCTTTATTACATTTTTCGAAAATATTACAACCAGCCAACATCAACAGAAATAAACAACAAATAGTGTAGTTCATTTGTTTCATAGTAAACCTTTATGATTTTAGTGATTTATTATTAACGATAAAATCATTATAGGGGTGAGAACGAAAAGATACAACGGCATAAATTTATCTTTTCTGGAATGGTTCTTTTTCCACCTGACAAGCTTAAGTTCATGTAGTTTTGTGCGGTTAATATATCAGATTTCTATGAAAGGGTTTGATGGGACAGAATTTGTTTTACCTCTACTTCCCCTCAAACCACTGTCCAATTGTTCCGCATGGGCCGCTTTGCGACCTGAGTGTATCACAGTTTTTATAAATAGTTGTATGGCCCAGATCTATTTTTGATTTCAGGCATTTATCAGTTTTAATAAATGACAAAAAATGATTTTTACAGTTGTAGCAGTTCTTAAATTCTTTATTCATTTTTACTTTCTTGAGAGATTAGTTATTTCTGGCTTTCGAATTATTAACAGTCACCGTTTTGCACTCATTATAATAAATACAGGTTTTACAGTAGTTTGGCCTAAACGTTTTAAAGCTGCATCTTGCGCTGTCTAGTTTATATTTTTCCTTCATTTTTATCTACCTTTAAAAATAATGATATCAGGCTGTGGAATGCTGATTATTTCATATAAAATTATTAATTTACAGTAGGTTAATTTAATCATGTTTTGAGGACAGTGTCAACCCCTGAAAAGCTTATATTAATTAACATAATCATGAATTTATTGTAAGTATCTGATGTTTCTGTGTAGGTATATTTTTTGAAAAAAACTAAAAAAAGTTGTAAGTGGATAAAATGGTTTTACGGCTTTTATTTTTTATTGTTCCGAGAAAATAATAAAAATACAAAATTCCTGATAAAAATATCCAATGTACCATTTTCCTTAATGATTTTATCTAATGTAATGCCACCGTTTTTTTGGACAGGTGCTATAAGTGTATAACTATATAATAAAAACTCTTAGTAGGTAAATCTCAAATATTCAATTTAAAAAACAGACTATAATTAACCATGGAACACACGGAAAACTTTAACCATCAGTCTTCGTCTTGCAAACTCTGCCCTTGCACAGCAAAAAACTTTAACCTACGCCAGTAGCCAAAGGCTAAAAGCCAAAAACTTAAGAAAGTCTCACAGAAAGCAAAACTTAAATAGAATCCATAGAGCAATGAGCTATAGTCTCGCCAACTTTTACGAGTGTTTCAATCCCTTTTTGACTGTTTTCAATGAGATCAGAATCAAATTTTATTGTATTTTTCTGGAATACTAAAACTATAGTTGAGCCACCAAAGTCGAAGTAGCCTTTTT
Source organism: uncultured Victivallales bacterium (assembly GCA_964523175.1). Classification (GTDB taxonomy): domain Bacteria; phylum Verrucomicrobiota; class Lentisphaeria; order Victivallales; family GWF2-38-69. Next base: position 2,000 of record CAZGAI010000374.1, read on the forward strand.
CCTGCATTCTTTCTACTCTGTTTCCTGTAAATGTCTGATGTATACCTCCTACACCGAAAGCGCCAATTTCCATATATGCTATCTTGCCGAAAATTTCTGTATCAATCAATGTATAAGAACGTCTGTTCATGCAGAAAATACGCTTTTTAGACTCGAGAGCAATTGGGTTGACTGAATAATATTTTCCTTTGATATCTACCCGTTCAGTTACCACACCATCGCAAGGGACATGGTATCGGTGATAATCGGCCGGACAGAGCCGAATAACAGCTACTTTTCCGTCATGGAATTCTCTCATTGCATGGGCGAACAGGTTTTCTAAAGAGTCTTCAATACCTTTAACTTTAATAGATGATAAATTATTAATATTTTCATATACAAGAAGTCTACCGTCTGCCGGGCTTAAAAAACAGTTCTTATCTTGTGAAAAAGGTCGAGCTTCTTCTTTCAGCTTCCTTGTAAAAAATTCATTAAAACTTTTAAAGCTTTCGAGAGGTTGAGCAAATTCATCAGGATTAATCCCGAGGTCGGAAATAACTCCGGCTATTTTTTTCTTAGAATGAGGAGAGTCAAAATACAATCCCAGAAGCCTGCTTAAAAATGAATTTCCGAAAAGCATACCTGATAAAGCTCTGCCGCTCATTGTCTGGTAAGCCCACCTTATTGAGGCATCTCCCATAACTGTTTCACTGCAGACCTTTCCTGTAGTACGGTCATAATATTTAATTTCATTCATATTTTTTGTCATATTAACCACATAAGTTATTTTTACAGTTGACACAGTTCTTAAATTCTTTATTAACTTTTAATTTCCTTTTTTGGGAAGGTTTACTTTTTATGTTTCGATCACTGCTTTTCCCCCTTTGGTTTCACTGCTGAAATGAGTTTATCAGCAAGGTTTTTCTTTTGTTTAATCAGCTTTTTCCTGGTAGCCTTTGGAAAGTATGATCTCAAAAATCAGCGGATCTGCAGACAGTGAAACACTAAACAGTAAAAGAGCAGCAGCTAATAGTTGTTTCATAATAACCTCCCGTATTTATATATAATTTTTAATACTTAATTTAAGTATATCTGATTTCTTCTTTTTCTGCAATAGAAACATGTAGTTCCTTGACTAATAGGCTATAATTAAATACAGCTATGTAAATTTAAAATTAAATATAAAGACAAACTATGAAAGGAATGAAAATTAATGGGCAGCAATAAAGTAATCAGGTGCAGAGCGGTAATTTTTGATTTGGACGGGACGCTTGTGGATTCAGGTGAAGTCGTAGAAAAGGTCTGGAAGATATATGCCGACAGATATGGTTTTGACTTTGAGAAGCAGGTGCTTCCGATATGTCATGGACGACCTGCAAAATATCCGTTAAAGGAATTAAGACCGGGTACTACTGAAGCAGAAATGGAGGCAATGGATGAGGAATTCGGGTCATTAGAGATGACCATGCTTGATGGGTTAAAACCGATAAAGGGTGCTGAAAACCTTTTGTCTTTGCTGCTTGAAGATAAATGGGCGATTGCTACATCGGGCACCTATCCGCTTGCATCTGGCCGCCTGAAGGCGTCAGGCCTTCCTCTACCAAAACACTTTGTGACAGCCGGAATGTATAAAAGGGCAAAACCTCATCCCGAACCTTTTTTGAAAGCAGCTGAACTACTCAAACTTGATCCAAAGGACTGCGTAGTATTTGAAGATTCTGCGGCGGGAATAGAAGGCGCGGCGGCAGCAGGCACTAAAGTCATCGGAATAAATATGACCGCTTCGGCAAAAAAAGATTCAAAACCTGACTATATCATAAATGATATGACTGAGGTGAAGATCACTTGTTCAAATGGTATATTGACAATAATTTTTAAATAAGAAGGGGGAGGGGAAAATATGGTTCAGGACAGGAAAGCAATAATAGGAAAAAAGTTCAAGCCGCTTACTTTCGGCACTAGTGGACTCAGGGATCTTGTTGAAAATATGACGGACATGGAATGTTATATAAACTGCAGAGGATTTATATATTTTCTTGAAGAACGCGGAGAGGTTTCATCTTCTATAGCCTTTGGCGGGGACAGAAGGTTCAGCACTCCAAGGATAATGACAGCAGTCGCCCAAGCGATAATGGACGCGGGGTATGAACCCCTTTGCTGCGGAAAGGTTCCTTCTCCGACGCTTGTACTTTATGGCATACAGAACGGTATTCCAAGCATTATGGTTACCGGAAGCCATATTCCCGATAACAGGA
>CAZGAI010000375.1:0-4229 GCA_964523175.1 uncultured Victivallales bacterium
TGATAGTAAGCTCATATTCTCTTTCTTATTTTGACCCACAATGTGGGTTTAATGTTAATACTCTCACTGCCATTCAAATAGCTATAGTCAAAGTTTTTGTTACTTAATGTAATTAAATTATATACTATTCTTTGAAATTCCAATGTCCAACACAAAATATCCAGTCGAGTCAGGAGAAAAAAGGATAGATATAATTCGTAAAAGTCATGGCGAGAAAAAAAGTAATTTCAAAAAAGCTCCGATCTTCAATTAAATTTCGAAATCTTAGTTTCAAAGAAGTGCTAATATGTAAACAGTTCCTCCATGGAATACTTTTTACCTGTAGATTTATTCAGTGCATTACGAATTTTAGACTGCACATTAGAAGTTAACCTTCTGCCTTTGCATGCACGAGCTACCATTTTGTGCGTAATATGTTCAGTAGATATTTCTACAAGATTTTTAGACTTGAGGTCAAGTTCAATCATAATTTTTGCAATGGGCTGTTCCCCTAAGTTACGTTCAATATCAGTACTCATCATCAAAACCTTTCTTTTATCCATCTTTTCTGTTGATCATTTGAAAGAAATGTCCAGGCAACAATACGACTTGTTTTATTTCCCTGTCCCATTGGAACAGTTTTAACATCAGCAACTTTAGATTTATTCAATACTTTATATACACTCTTTAGATTGGATTGTTTTGATATCAATGATGAAAACCAAAAACAGGAAGTGGAATATTGCTTACTTTGACGAATCATATCCCCCACAAACTTCTCTTCACCACCTTCACACCACAATTCATTATTCTGACCTTCAAAGTTCAATCTTATCTTGGTTATGTTTTTGTTATTCAAATTACTCAATTTGCGAAGTGTTCCGGATTGGGCTTCTGCTGAAGAAGCATGAAAAGGAGGATTACATATTGTAAAATCAATGAGTTCGTCTTTTTGAATTATTCCATGAAAATATTTTTTTGGATCAGATTGCAATCTAAGTTTAACTTTTCCCTGCAAAAAGGGGTTTAAATCGATTATTTTAATTGCAGATTCAATAGAAGCAGGATCGATATCAGCACCGATAAATGACCATCCGTATTCTTTGTTACCAATTATCGGATATGCACAACTTGCACCCACCCCAATATCCAGACACTTGATTTTATTACCAACCGGAATTTTTCCATTATTACTGCAGCATAATAAATCTGCAATATTGTGTATGTAGTCAGCTCTACCAGGAATGGCTGGACATAAATAATGCTGAGGTATATCCCAATAGTCAATACTGTAATAGTGCTTCAAAAGAGCTTTGTTCAGAGTTTTCACAGCTTTGGGATTTGCGAAATCAATTGATTTATCCTCGTAAACATTCAACTTAACAAATTTAGCTAATTCCGGACAACTATCAATAAGCTGTTTAAAATTATAGCGCTCACGATGCCTGTTTCGTGGGTGTAATTTTGTTTTTTCTTTAGGATGTTTTTTCATAGTATCAAGCATGAAATCTGGTTTTAACAGTAGTGCCGTTTCACGGAATTCTCTATTGTTTCATTTCTTATCTTATCTTATAATAGCTAATAACTTCATATACTGCAATATTGTTTTATAAAACAGAGCGAATTCAAGGTTTTATTTGATGTTTTTTTCATATTATATGTTATTTTAATTCTTAAATGTTTTTCTTAATAAATTCTAAGAGGTTGACAACATTATGATTACAGTAGCCTATTTAAATACAACTAACGATAAAATATTTGAAAAGAAGCTTGGTAAGTTGTTTGATAAGTGTTTGGTATTTGATTCTCTAAGTAAACTGCTTTCAGATAAACAAGAAATTTCAGTTATTGCTATTGGCGGCTTAGATAATGACCATATACAATGTCAGTTAAAAAAAATCAGACGTTCTGATAACCATTATTTAACCCCTGTTATTTTAGAAGATAAATTAGATGGCAACCCCCTACATGCTGATGGATGTTTTTCAAACCTCAATGAAGCAATAAAAAAATGCAATAAAATAATTCATCTGAAACAGCAGTTAGCGCACCTTGATGTTGACCGTTGGAAGTCAAAGCTACTCTCATATTTGTTTACACGACCAGACCTTGCCATTAAGCCTACAACAGATTGGAGGAGTAGACTTTATTACACATATCCTCTCTTAGATCTTTTCTGTGAAAATATAGAAAATTACTTTTTTTGGTTGGATGAATTGTTTTCAAATAATTTCCTGCAAGCTGAAAGTCTTGTAGATCAGGTATTCTGCTGTCCTTTCTGCCTTTCCGCCCATATGAAATTTACAGATCATTGTCCTAACTGTAATAGTATAAATATTAGAAAAGATGATTTCTTACACTGTTTTACGTGCGGGCTAGTAGCTCCTCAGGCTGAATTTTTGAAAGATGATCGTTTTGTATGCCCCAGGTGCAATAGTAAATTGAGGCATATAGGTGATGATTATGATCGTCCGCTTGAAAATGGGGTGTGTAATGACTGCGGTTCTACTTTTACAGATACGGTTTTAGTAACACAATGTATGATTTGTAACAAAATCTATCCTGCGGAAGATCTGATAAAACGAGCTTTCTATGATTATAAGCTAACAGATATGGGAAAAGATCACATACGGTATAATACTATCGATATAAATGAGTTGTTTGCAGATAGCATTAATTATGTCAACCCGCAATTTTTTTATTCTACATTGAACTGGATGATAAAAACACAACAGAGATATACTGAAGATTTTTTCTCTATTATAGGTTTCCATTTTCATCTACTGACAGATGATTTTGACTATGAACGAATCCATGATTTTGCAGAACACATAAGGAGATTACTTAGAGATACCGATTTTTGCACAAGGTTAAACGAAAATATTTTCTGGATTATTCTGCCAAAGACAAACAAAGAACAAACACAATTAGTGAAAGATAGAATTGCAGAAGTCCATTCAAAATTAGTTGGGAATAAAGCCGGAAAGAAACTAAAATTCGTTCAGTTCACCTCTTCAAAAGAAAATACGAAAGAGGAAAATGCAAAAGTTCTCATTGCTAAATTAAGGTCTGAATTCTAATGCACATTATAAATGAGGCTTATTTATTTCTATCATCATTTTTTCAGGATTATAGTGAATTTAAAGCCTATCTCTATCTTTTTCCTGTAGTTCTTTTAATAGAAATACCTCTTTATATTTTAATGTTAATTGCCATATTGAGAGTTTTCTGGGAGGATACGTTTACTAGACCATATCAACATCCGTATTATCCAGCGGTTAGCTGTGTAGTTTTGTGTTATAATGAAGGAGAAAGTATAGTTAGAACCTTAGAATCATTAACAGAGCAGCTATATCGTGGTATTTTAGAAATACTGGTTGTTGTTGATGGTCATCATGAAAAAACATTGAAGACGGCTACTGATTTTAAAAATAACCACTCTCTTCCATCTAATCGGTATTTAAAAATAGTATCAAAAAAAATACGTGGAGGTCGTGCTTCTTCTGAGAATTTAGGTGTAAAACTAGCTATGGGTAAATATGTTATTATTCTGGATGGAGACTGTTCGTGTGATAATGATATGCTTGCGTCGTTGTCAAGACACTTTATAGATGAAAACATTGTAGGTATTTCTGGTAATATTAGAGTTAGAAATGCTAAAAAAAATCTAGTAACACGCCTTCAGGCAATCGAATATATCTTAGGGTTGCAGCTAGCCCGAATTGGATTAGGTAAAATCGGTATGATTAATAACATATCGGGTGCATTTGGTACTTTTCAGAAAGGATTTGTTCAGAAAATTGGAGGTTGGATGAATGGAACTGCTGAAGACCTGGATCTGACAATGCGAATAAAGGCTTATTCTAAGCGATACCCCAAACTAAAAATGGTGCATGAACATCAGGCAATTGTTCATACAGATGTACCTGATACCTGGAAAGGGTTGTTTCAACAGCGCCTTCGATGGGAAGGAGATCTCTACTATGTTTTTTTTCGTAGACATAAAAAGATTTTAAATCCTAAAAGTTTAGGATGGAAAGTTTTTTTTGGTGTTTTCTGGTATAATATTTTCTTTTGCGTGGTGGTTCCTGCACTAACTGTTGTGTACATGTTTTATCTTTTTATTTATTATTCGCTAGGTTATGTGTTGTTTTTGTTTATAATTACTTATTTCTATTATTTAATTGTATCATCAGTATTATATGTTTTATTCTTGCTTTTAGTATCAGAACGTAAAAAATATGATTTTA
>CAZGAI010000376.1:0-4206 GCA_964523175.1 uncultured Victivallales bacterium
CCTGAAAGAATATATGATTAAAGGGTTTGTCATGGATGATGAACGCCTGAAAAATCCGGACGGCAGACCCGATTATTTTGATGAGTTATTGGAACGCATTCGGGAGATACGGGCTTCTGAAAAACGATTTTACCAAAAGGTGAGAGATCTATTTGCATTAAGCAGTGATTATGATAAAACCGACAAGGCAACCCAGATGTTTTTTGCTGAAACTCAGAATAAATTACTTTTTGCTGTAACCAAACAGACAGCATCTGAATTAATAATAGACCGGGCTGATCTAGATAAACCCAATATGGCTCTTACATCGTGGAAAGGGAATGCTGTTCGGAAGCAGGATATTCTTATTGCTAAAAACTACCTGACTGAAGATGAAATTGATACTCTGAATCGTTTAGTTGTTATCTTTCTGGAAACTGCCGAGCTGAGAGCAAAAAACCGCATTGATATTAGAATGAAATTTTGGCGTGATAATATAGATAGAATTTTAGAGTTTAATGAAAAGCCTCTCCTTGTTGGTAAAGGAAATATCAGCAATGCGGCAATGGAAGAGAAAGTAAGAGAAATCTATCGTTTGTTTGATAAAAAAAGAAAAATCCATGATGCCATCCAGGCAGACAAAGAAGATCTGGAAGAGCTTAATTGTCTGGAAAACAGAATAAAAAAGAGCAAATAATGCAGCGATATAAAAAATATAAAGATAGTGGAATTGAATGGATCGGAGAGATTCCTGAGCATTGGGATGTTAAAAAATTAAAATATATTGCTAATGCTAACCCAAGCAACATAGATAAAAAAAGTAAAGAGAATGAAAAAACTGTTTTATTGTGTAACTATGTAGATGTATATAAAAATGAATTCATTAGCACTCAATTAGAGTTTATGAAAGCTACAGCTAGTAAGGATCAAATATCTAAATTTATTTTAGAAAAGGGTGATGTAATAGCAACAAAAGATTCTGAGTCGCCAGATGATATTGCTACTCCTGCTTTGGTCATTGAAGGTTTTGATAATGTTGTATGCGGTTATCATTTAACACATATAAAACCTAAAACAATAAATGGAGAATACCTTTTTAGATATTTTCAAACTAAATACTTAAACTCATATTTTGAAGTTTCTGCAAATGGTGTTACCCGCTATGGACTTGGTGTTTACAAGTTTAATTCTGCTTTGATACTTAATCCTCCCAAGCAAGAACAAATCTCCATTGCCAATTATTTAGATCTCAAGACTGCTGATATAGATCAACTAATTACCCAGAAAGAACGTTTGCTGAGTTTGTATGAAGAAGAAAAAATAGCCATTATTAATCATGCTGTTACTAAAGGAATTAACCCTAATGTAAAACTAAAAGACATCAGTGTTGACTGGCTGGGAAATATTCCTGAACATTGGGATGTTAAGAAGTTGAAGTATGTTTCCAAAATTGTTTTAGGGAAAATGCTTACCAATACAGATAAAGGTAATTATAAAAAGAGAAACTATTTAAGAGCAGCTAACATTGATTGGCTTGATGTAAAAGTTTCAGATGTCAAGGAAATGTGGTTTTCCGATGATGAGTTAACAAGATTATTGATAGAGTCATCTGACTTGCTAGTCAGTGAGGGTGGTGAAGTTGGAAGAACCTGTATTTGGAAAAATGAATTAGAGGAATGTTATATTCAAAATTCTGTCCATAAAGTTACTTTTGATATTAATAATAATCCTGAGTATTTTTTATATCAATTTTTTATTATGGGATATATTGGTTTTTTTGATTCAGTTGTAAATAGAATTAGTATTGCACATTTGACTTGTGAGAAACTAAAGCAAATAGATTTTATTTGTTCACCAGTAAAAGAACAAACCGCTATAGTCCAGCACATAAAAACCGAAACCAACAGAATCAATACAAAAATCAACAAAACCAAAAAAATCATTGCCCTGCAAAAAGAGTATCGCACAGCTTTGATCAGCGAGGTAGTAACAGGTAATATCAGAGTAACAGAAGAGGTTGTATAATGAGTGACTTTATGTTAATGGAACCCACAAATCAGACATTTCAGGAGCTTCTTAGTAATGTTGTTAAATATAATGTTCCCAGGTTTCAGCGTGACTATGCTTGGGATCAGGAACAATGGGAAGATTTATGGGCTGACATAGAAACATTGGATGAAGAACATTATCATTACATGGGCTATATCGTTCTACAAAGAAAAGAGAAATATGATTTTGATGTCATTGATGGACAACAACGACTAGTTACAATGTCTCTAATTATTTTAGCTGCTATGGAAAAAATAGGAGAGCTAGTTGATGCTAAAAATGATGCTGAAAATAATAATGAACGGCTGAAAGAGATCAGAGGTAGGTTTATTGGTGCTAAAGATATCGTTTCCTTGAGAGTTAGCAGTAAACTGACATTAAATAGAAATAATCATCGATATTACAAAGAGATATGTTCTAAACTAAGCCCTCAAAATCATCGCGGACTCACAAAAACAAATAGTTATTTGAAACAGGCTTTTGAATTTTTTAAAAGTAAAGAGATGGGAGCTACTGGGAGTGATATTGCTAGTTTTGTAGAAAGTTTTTCATCTAGAATGCTATTTACTAAGATTGTTGTTCAGGACAGTTTGAATGCTTATAAAGTTTTTGAAACCTTAAACGCTAGAGGTGTAAAACTTTCTACACCAGATTTATTGAAAAACTATATTTTTTCTGTAATTACCAAAAATAATGATGTACCTGACGAAAAACTTGATGAATTAGATGAAGATTGGTCTTCTATTGTTAATCAGTTAGGGGAAAGTAATTTTACAGACTTTGTTCGTTATCATCATAATTTTCAAAAAAAGATGGTAACAAAAAAAGATCTTTTCAAATCAATTAGAGAGTCACTTACTCAACCTCATGAAGCTTACTCATATTTAGATTCATTAACAACATATGCAGCAATTTATACTTCTTTGCAAAAACCATATGATGAATGGTGGTCTCAGCAGGCAGATGATTATAATGATGCTAAGCCCTATCTTGATTGATTAAAGTTGTTTAATATTAAGCAGCCCTTTACTATATTAATGATTGCATTTAGTAAATTTACTGCCAAAGAGTTTTTACTAACTCTCAAATATTTGTATATTCTTTCTATTCGATATAATATTATTTGTCATCTCTCACCTAATGAACAAGAAAAAAATTATAATCAAATTTCTGTTAAAATATATAATGATATTCATAAAAGGGCGAGTCATATTAAAAATAGTGATGAATTTAAAATCTTATACCCTGACGATAAAGCTTTTAGAAATGCGTTTGAATTTATTAAAATGCCAGCAGACGATCAGCAAAAAAAATCAGATTTTTATTGTCAGCAATTGAAAATAATTCTGGCCGTGAATTAAATTATCAGAACACCGTATTAGAGCATGTTTGTCCATATAACCCTGACAAAGACTGGAACGATTACTTTGGTGAGGGAGTGCATGATATCGCTGATCGTCTTGGTAATATGATTCTACTGAAAAAAGATGAGTTGAAGCGAGCAAGTTTTATTGAGAAAAAAACAACTTATTTAGATACATCATTTCGTTTGGCTAAAAAAGTAGCTGAATATGATAACTGGAATCTAGAAAACTTGAATAGTTACCAAAAATGGCTTGCAAAAGAGTCTGTAAAAACATGGAGAGTAGATTAAACCTATGAGCCGGATAACATCTGAAGTGGAAGAACGGACGATAGAGCGGTATCTAGAGAAATATTCAGATGAGTTAAAATACAACGGTTATGTTTTAATGAAGGGTAAACGCTTGAAAGACTTACAGTTAAAATTTGTTCCCGTCATCAATGTCGGGAACAAAACAACGCAGTTAGGATTATTTGATTTTCGTTCATTTTTCAATTGAAAATAAGAATCGCAAATAGTATTAAGGAAAGTGATGTATGAGCAATATAACTTCCGAGAACACTTTTGAAACAGCTATTATTCAATCACTTCTTGAAAACGGCGGATATACTGAAGGAACTGCCAGCGATTATAGTACAGAACTGGGTATGTTTAAAAATGAAATATTGCAGTTTCTAAAAGAAACACAGTCTAAGCAATGGAAAAAATTATCAGCAATACATGGTAAAGATGTAGAAAATAGAGTAATTCAGAGATTGTATAAAGAGATGGATTTGCGCGGTAGTCTTGATGTGATTCGCAATGGTTTTGTGGAT
>CAZGAI010000377.1:0-4200 GCA_964523175.1 uncultured Victivallales bacterium
TGTAGATCACCAGCCCTGCAAAACCAAGCGCATACAAAAGACCTTTCATAGATTGTTTCGTATCATCGGCTTCACCACCGAATTCAGCTCTATAATCAGGATATCCAGAAAATATTTGAGGCATTTTCTTTTTAAAATCCTTCATCAAAATTTAGAAAATCATAAACAAAAAAATCAATATTACTGCATTGATCTATTAGTTTATTATTTTTGGCTTGAGATATCATTCCTGTACTTATATCAAACCCGAAGCCATATTTAATTTTTGATGAAAGCTCTATTATCTGAGTACCGGGACCACAACCAAAATCCAATATTATATCATTTTCGTTGGGTGAAATTAATTCTGATACTTTTTCTGCAGAGGTAATTCTATAGATAATAGAATTTGTCTGGTAACAATTGCTAGCTTCATCAAACCTCGTTTTTGTATCTTTTTCTATCATTTTCCATCCTAAAGTAAAAATTTTATCAATCAGTTTTATTAGTTAGTTTTGCGATTTTCGTTAACTCAGTATTAAGCCAGCACCTTGCCTTTTCTACGGTTGAAAGGAAGGTGCCAAGGTCGCTGGATCGATTGTCATGACATCGAAATAAATCTCTTATTAAATCTGTTCTTTCAGGAAAGTTTCTTATTAACATTTCTTTATTGACAGCAAGGTCATCAGACCAGGTTTTTTCTTTTACTACAGTCAAACTCGACAGTGCTCTTATTAGTCTACGGGCTAACTTCTTCCAATCACGATTAAAATTTTCTGATCCTTGCTCAGAAGTAATTCTTTTAGTTATCCTGTCTAGCACACTGTTAGTGTCAGAGTTTAAACCGAGGATAAGATCAACAGAAGGTATCATCGGGGGGAGCTTAAGGGCTAAATCTTCTCCATGGATGCAGAAGCTCACAATCTTAATCCAGAAACCCCAATCGAAGGGCTGTCTTAGTACTTCATTAATAGTGCAGTTCGGTGTGTCAATTTTTATAACGAAGGGGTATTTTGTTAAAAGTACTTTCTTTATCTCTTCAATAGCATGAAAATCATTATCAGAAGGTGAGCTACTGAAAACAATGGTAAAATCTGCATCAGATTTATTAAAAACAGCACAGCCTTTAGGAATTGAACCGCACATGTAGATACTATGAATTTTCTCATGGAACTTAGAATCAATTGCACGGACAAAGTCATCAACAAAAGGAACGTATGAGCCCTGTATCTTTAGTTCAGTTATCTGTCTATCAAGTTCTGTATCAATATTCATATGTGTTTATAATTTTTAAATTAAATCTCTTTTGCAGTTTTGTTCCAATTAACATTTGAACTTACTTGCCAATGAAAGAGGCTGAGCTTTCACTGGTTAAATGAAGTGATCCGTTACAGGTTTATTTTATTTTTTCAAAATACAAATTTCTTACCCTATTTGTTACAATTGATGTACTAATGTTGAACCCAATAATTTCTCCTTTATTATTTTTATTGAATACCACACTATATGGCATTCCCCAAAATCCATTATTTGCACTAAAATAATCTTTAAAAACAGGTGTCAACTGGCTTTCAATAAATCTTGGTCTTAACATAGTTAACTTATTACAAGAATCTTTGATTTGATATGTGACATTTAACTCGGGACAATAATATTTTCCTGTATAATCTCTTTGTTTATCAAGTTTAAGATTTGCTTCTCCTACTTTCTTTAAATTTATAGAAATTCCTTCTAAGTTGTTATTATACTCAAGTATATTGCCATTTTTGTCAAACTTAAATGAAACAGAAGGTATTTGAGCAACAATAAATACTTCATTTTTGATATTCATTAATTTAAATTTTTGACCTAAAAGTTCTGCATATAGATTATTATTTTCGCTAGTGACTCGTAGTTCTGTTCCAGTTTCTCTGCTATAAAAATATCCTGTTAAATTTTTATAATTAATATTTTTATCAGTGCAGGATAATTTCTTATTTTTATCTTTAATTGATGGTATTAAAAAATCAGCAATTTTGAAAGCTAATACGCTGGCGTTTATTGTACTTATATTAGATAAAATTACTATGCTGATATTTTCCTTAGGAAAAGTTATGAAGTAATTATTATATCCCGCATCAGCTCCGGCATGAGCAATATAGTTATGTCCTTTATATTTCTTTATTTCTAACCCAAAACCATAATTAATGCTTTTGCCGGATTTTAATAGACCTGATTTTGTTATCAAGTTGAATATTTTTATTCCACCAACTTTATGTGAATAAAAATTATTACTCCATTTAATCATATCTTCTAAGGTAGTATATAATCCCGTTGCCCCATATGTAGATATGTTATAAGGAGATCTATTATATTTTTTTTTGTTTTTTTGAGTATAAGATTCAGCAAGATTAGTGATAACTCTTTTACAGTTATTATTAAAAAAAGTATGCTTCATTCCTAACGGTGTAAATATATTCATATTACAAAAGCCTGGAAAGCTTTCTCCTGATACTTTCTCAACAATCTGTGCTAAAAGAGTATATCCGGTATTTCCATAAAGATATTCTGTTCCTGGAATAAAATTTAGTTTTCTCTGCATCTTAACTAAATTTACAATATCTTTGTTTGTCGCAATATCTGTGTATAAATTCCAACCGGCGAATGTGAGTAAATCCCATTGATCTCTTAAGCCATCTGTATGATATATCAAATTTTTGACTGTTATATTCTCTGCTATATTTGGAAGCCATGGAAGATACTTTTTGATATTGTCATTTAAATTAATTTCTCCTTTTTTAACAAGCAGGGCGATAGCGAAAGCAGTAAACTGTTTTGATATTGATGCTCCTGCGAAAACTGTATCTGATGTAATTGGTATTTTATATTGTAAATTTGCAGAACCGAATCCTTTTTCATAAATATTTTTTTGATCCTTTACAACAGCAACAGCGCATCCGGGTGAGTTGGGGTTGTTCCACTTTTTAAAAAGGTTATCTATTTTTTTATTTAAATCGGCCTGGCATGTAATGGATAACAGTAAAGTTGTTATAATTATATAGTATTTTATTTTCATTATTTCTTCCTATAACAATTTGGTCACTTGCCGAGCGATTAGCGAGGTTAGGTGCACCTTCAGGTTAAACGTTTTTATTAATTTTTCTACATATAATTAAAGAATGATTGCTTAATCCAAGAATTGATGGTTCTCTACATGTTTTAAGATGATAATTCACCCATTTACTATATTGATGTTCATTAAGAGAGTTAATACTATCGGCGATCATTGGACTTATTGTATCTGTAGCTACATGGTCGATAATTTCTACTCCATAATGCAACAATAATTCTTCAATTTCTTTTGGCGAAAAGAAATTGACATCAGTCCAAAATTCATCTTTGGCTTCTATGTATCCTTTATCTATAACTTTATTTACAAAGTTATCCTCTAAAATATCGGCTCTATCATTTTTTAGACAATAAGGAATATAGAAATATTTATTTATATAAGCTACAGCTAAAATACCTTCAGGTTTTAATACTCTAAGAGATTCAGAGAAGCATTTTTTCTGGTCAGACTTTTCAATTAAATGATATAATGGACCTAAATTAAGAACTGCATCAAATGATGAATTTTGAAAATCTGATAAATCTCTGGCATCAACTCTCTTACAGTTTAGTTTTATTTCGGGATGAAGTCCTAATCTATTTTCTATTCCATCTAAATTTTTTTGAACAAGATCTGTAGCAGTAACATCATGTCCGTTTTTAGCATAATAAAATGAGTATTCAGCAGATCCGGCACCTAGTTCCAATATCTTACTTTTTTGGCTGATTATTTTATCTAATGCATTAGTACAAGTGATAAACTCTATTTTATGGGATTGATCTTTTGTCAACCTATTTTCTTCATTATATTGAGTGTAATAATCTAATATTGTGTTCACTTCTTATTCCTTTTAACATCAAGATGAGGTGCCGGCGATTAGCCGGTTACCTCAATAGATTTGTTATAAGTTTTTTTATTTATTGCTTAAGCGACTTAACGTTTCCTCGGCGAACTAACAACTGAACATCGATTTCATTTGTTCGATATGTTTGCAATCGTGTTTTTAGGAATTTAGGAGCTTCATTGATGGAACACGATCTAAATCCAGCTTTTCGATAGAAGCCAAGCAATCGTGTATAGGGCAAACAAAAACACTCTCTACCGTTGAGAGCCTCAATTAGTTTATTTAGCAG
>CAZGAI010000378.1:0-4195 GCA_964523175.1 uncultured Victivallales bacterium
GTGCATCAGCCGTCAAATCTGGTGGGGACATCGAATTCCTGCCTGGTACAATGACAATACAGGAGAAACTTATGTTGGAATGGAAGCCCCTGCAGAGGGTGGACCATGGCGGCAGGAAGAGGATGTACTTGACACATGGTTCAGCTCATGGCTATGGCCCTTTTCAATCATGGGATGGCCTGAAGATACTCCTGAACAAAAGTATTTTTACCCTACAAATGATTTAGTCACGGGTCCTGACATAATCTTCTTCTGGGTTGCCAGAATGATAATGGCAGGTCTGGAATTTAAAAAAGCAATTCCATTTAATAATGTTTATTTTACAAGTATCATTCGCGATGACCAAGGTCGAAAGCTGAGTAAATCACTGGGTAATTCTCCCAACCCGCTGGAAGTTATAGCAACATACGGTGCAGATGCACTTCGCTTTTCTATTATTTATATCGCTCCTGTAGGGATGGATATTAGATACAGCAACGATAAATGTGAAATTGGCCGTAATTTTGCAAATAAATTGTGGAATGCATCTCGATTCAGACAAATGCACGATGAGACTACCAAAGGATTTAAAAATCTTGAAGGGATTGACCTAGCTTCGCTTACATCTGATGAGCGCTGGATCATTGCCCGCCTGGATAAAACAATCAAATCTACAAATAAACATCTGGAAAAATTCAGTTTTCACATGGCAACACATGATGTTTATGATTTCGTATGGAGTGAATTCTGTGATTGGTTTATTGAATCTTCAAAGGTAAAAATTTTTGCTGGCGGAGAAGCGAAGAATCAGGTATTAACAGTTCTTGATTATGTACTGTTCAATATACTGAAACTTCTACATCCGTTCATGCCGTTTATTACAGAGGAACTGGCACATAAAATGGGTTTCCTTGACGAATCTGAATCAATAATGTTTGCACCATATCCTGAATCCGCTGTCAACACAAAAAATTCAGACAGCAAACTGATCGAAAAAGTCGAATCTAAATTTGAGCTGATCAGGGCAGGGCGTAACCTGCGCTCTTCCTATAATTTAGCCCCCGGGAAGAAACTGTCATACTTTATTAAGGCTGCTAATTCTGGTATTACAGATTTTTTTGATTCAGAAACTGCTGTTATGAAAAATATGCTGAATGCAGAAAAATTGACTATTAGCATGGATAATTTTGAAGAAAAAGGTGGCCCTGCTCCATCCATTGTCACAAATGCGGGGACAATATACCTCTCGTTAAAGGACACAGTTGATGTTGAAGCGGAAAAAACTAAGCTGAGTAAACAGAAAAAAGAGATAGAAGGCTGGATTAAAGGTTCAAAGGCTAAATTATCAAATGAAAGATTTCTAAATAATGCACCCGAAGATGTAGTAAACAACGCCAAGAAACACTTGAATGAGCTGGAAATTAAATATGAAAATGTTATTGAAGCTCTTAAAGTTTTTTCATAGGAGCGCCGCTCTTCCGGTTTAATTCGGCGGCTTTATCAGTAAAAAACAAGAAGAGTTTAGCCATGAATTGCCTGGAGAGACTAAACCGCAAAAACCGCAAAGTTTTATCATTCATGAAACGTGTAGTGTAGAGACGCATTGCATGCGTCTGACACTAGCGTAATGCCCGGGCAACACTTTTGAGATGCAAACTATTGCATCTCTACATCAAGGCAGTGTGTAAATTCGAAATAGTTTAATTTTGAGGGGTGATAGTCATGCTTTCACAAATCTGGAATTTCAAAATATTGTCATCTGATCCATACAATCTGGAAATAGGACAGTTAATGCTTTCGATTATAGTTTTTGCTATTGGATTTTTCGTGGCCACTCTGGTAAAAAGGATTATCGCCCGTAAACTTTCTAATTACCTGAAAGAAGAATATGATCATAGGCTAGTACTTATCCTGAGAATTTCCTACTGGATAATTTTACTCATATTTTTTTATATAGCCCTGAATATTTTAAATATGCCGCTATCAACTTTAAGTTTCATGCTTGGAGGTCTCAGTATCGGACTCGGCTTTGGATTAAAAGATTACTTAAATAACTTTTTCAGCGGGATCGTAATTATAGTTGAACGTCCATTTAAAATCGGTGATGTAGTTGAAATTAGAGGTAACATCGGCAGAATAGCCGATATCAGTCTTCGTAGTGTTAGAATATATACTGAAGAAAAAATTGATATCATAGTCCCTAACAGTGTTGCATTAAATGAATGCCTCATTAACTGGACTAGAACAAATAACGTAATTTATGCAGAAGTGCCTATCAGTATTGCATACAGTTCGGATGTTGCTAAGGCAACAAGGCTTCTTAAAGAAGGTGCTCAAAAAGCTGAAGGAATTTTAGCAGACCCTCCCCCAATAGTATTATTTAAATCACACGGACCATATTCTCTGAATTTTCAGGTTTTATGTGGCATGGAAGTGCATAATAAACTTGAACGCTGGGAGAAAGAAAGTAATTTTAACAATTCCATCAATAAACATTTGAGAGAAAACGGAATTAAGATTTCATACCCGAAATCAGATATCTATTTTAATACAGATAAGCCTATCGACATAAAACTAACCAGGCACTAATTCTTATTTTTACGTTTTTTCATAGTGAAATGAATTATTAATGTTGCTATAATATTAATATCAGTAAACTAATACAATAAGAAAGAAAATTAATAACCAAATACTTAACCAAAACTAATGATGAGATTACTATGAAACATCTTTGCAAGTACAGCAGCAGTGATATTAAAAAAAATATCGAGATTTTAAAAAAGCATGGCCAAGACCCAAAATTCATTTGTTGCAAATGCGCAAGGGTTTCTAATGATAAAAAAGAACTTTGCAAACCTGAGAAATTATAAATCAATGTTTTAGAAGACAGAAAAAATCATTTCCAATATTCAAACTTCTTTCCGGAGTGCTATTTCCTCATATTTTGAGAGCAGTAGTAGATTTAGCTATAGTTACCGAAAAAGGAGTACCTAAAGTTACGGTGTATGTTCCAATCTTCATACTATTAGTGCTAGTGCCGTTTTTCTCAAAATCATCACTCGAAAGAAGGAATGTGGCGTAGCTGCTGCCGTTGCCAGTGTAAATAGCCAGCAAGTAAATATTATGAGTCTCTGTACCATCTGAAAAATTAAGAGTACACATCATGCTACCTGCTTCTAAGAGCTCCATATTATCAGCATGGATGACCCCTTTAGCATCTTTGGTAGTATATTCTGCATACAATGGTCCGGAGGGTGTAGGATCCGACATAATAAAGGTTAAATTATTTCCTGACGATGTACCTGCTGGCTTGCCTTTAAATGAGTTAAAATTCGTATTATTTTTTCCATCGTTGCTATATTTTATATCGCTTATACTGAGCGTACAATTATCAGGCCGCGATATAAGTAATGCACCACCCGCTGGGTTATCCGCAAGACAACACAGTGATAGTAGCAACGTACACAAAATTATTACAGTTTTCATATTTTTTCCTCTTTTTTATTATTAAAATACCTTTTAAGGCTATACAGGCAAAGCCTCCCGTATTTTCATTATATCAAATAACTATTTTATTTGCAATACGGTTTGATGAGGAATTATCCGTTTTTTTCTTAAAACTAAGGAATTCAGATTGAGACTCAATGGTACTTCTGCCAAGTCGGTCTGACTACCAAACTACTAATGTATCATTTTCTCTCAAATAATCTAAACATGCCTTTTTCAAGAGGAATGGAAGTATCCGCAAAACAGTTAACCATTCCACCCCCTAATACCACCGCCGGCGCTACTGGATAGGTTGGTAGCAAGGCTAATTCCCCGCCAGATTAGAATTTAGAGTTACCAATGAGGCATATTTAATCTCAAACCGCAAGATTTTGCCACGAATGCTCCCGCTACCCCTAGATGACACTTTACGGAAGGTAAGCTGCTTATACCCCCTATATCTGGTTCTTAACATACAAAGTTGGCATTCCACCCCACAGAACCATTGCTGTTTTTTTCCCAAACCAAGCGTCAATATTAGCGCCAAGCGCCGCAATTCCCCAGGTTTGAACATCAAGAGCAAAAACTTCAGGTTCCTGAACTACAATCGTTCCGTCTTTATCACAGGTTATACTGCTTACAAGATACCTGTTGCCGGATGTATCAGTATAGATAATTTGTTACTACTCAGAAGGTATTTGCCTTACTGTAGTAAAAATATTTTGTTATC
>CAZGAI010000379.1:0-4187 GCA_964523175.1 uncultured Victivallales bacterium
CATGAACGAATAAATATGCCTTTTTCTAATAGCCTTTTTTGAAGTTCAAGGTTGTCAGATTTAAATAAAATAAAATTGGTTTCGGAAGGAAATACTTCAAATCCTTTTAAAGCGGAAAGATCAGTGAATAGTTTTTCACGCGACTTTTTATTTTCAGTTTTAGTAGAATTAATATAACCTTTATCAGAATATAAAACTGTAGCAGCCTCCTGTGCAATTGCATTAACAGACCATGGCAGGCGAAATTTATTAATTTTATCTATATTATCCTTTATGCTTACAGCCATTCCCAATCTAAGTCCGGCAATGTTAAACATTTTAGTCAGAGATTTAACTACTATGAGATTTTCAGGAATACTTAGACCTATAAATGTCTTTTTTTCAGAATCAAAGACAAAGTCTATAAATGATTCATCTATTATAAATAATTTTTTCTCATTTGAATAAACTAAATCAAGCAGATTCTTCTTATTTATTAAATGTCCGGTAGGATTATTGGGATATCCAATAAATACGGCATCTGATTTTAAATCATTAAGCTTTTTTACTGAAAAGCACTTAACTCTTGTTTTTTCACAAACCTCCCTGTATCCGGAATAACATGGAGAATAATAATCTGCAGATTTTATATCAAATGCGGTTAATATTATAGAAAATATTTCAGTTGCTCCATTACCAATGGTGACAAGTTCCTGACTTATATTATGGGCATCAGCTAGGCATTTCACAGGTTTAATACATGAGGGATCAGGGTAATTATTCCAGTCAAAACACTTCTCATTCATTAATGCTGATAATTTAGGCGGGGGTCCTAATAAATTTAAATTTACGCTGAAATCATATTTTATTTGCGGTATTTTATTAAGTTCCAAAACCTCAGAAAGTTTCTTTATATTACCGCCGTGTATATCGTCCATAATCCCCTCTGAGACTAAAAATTTAGTGATTTATTGATCTGTTGATTTAGTGATTTGTATTGTATTAGCGTTATCGTGACCCTAATCATTGTCGCTTTTTTAGTTTCTTTTCTATAAAGCTTCTAAGATTTTCAATGATTTCAGTGTTCGATAGAAAATGGACATGAATATAACTTGCAAAAATATTTTTATAGATCTGCCCTGTTTTCAACCATTTACTTTCCCTAATACTTTTTGTTAAAAATAAACTATTGTTTGATTTAGGCATATAATCAATCATTGACCAGTGAAATTCATGCCCTTTTAGCTTTGTTCCTTTTGACCCGAAAAGACAGTCTTTATCAAGAATTATTTCTTTATATCCGAACCGTTGTAAGCTTGAAGTCATTTTTCCTGAGCCTTCAAGAAGGCCGCACATTGTAAAATTATTTCCGCTTGAATCAATAAATTCATTAACTAAATACATGTACCCGCCACATTCAGCAAAAATTATTTTATCGTTTTCTGCGAAATTTCTAATGGATAGCATCATGCTATTATTGGATGACAACTTTTTCGCAAATAATTCCGGAAAACCTCCTCCTAAATAAACAGCATCCAGGTCATTTGGAAGTGTTTTGTCGTGAAGAGGTGAAAATTTAATTAATTCAAACCCATTTTCTTCAAGCAGATCGAGATTGTCACGGTAATAAAAATGAAAAGCTTCATCATCTGCAATCCCAAGTTTAAGCGTTGAATTAGGTTTAGGTTTTACATAGGAAGCTTTCAATGGTAGTTTTTGTAACTGATCTTCAGTTTGTGATACCCTTATAAGAAGCTCAAGGTCAATATTGTTCTTTATGACATCGGCAATTTCGGAGTACCATTGATCTTCTTTTCCTGCTTCAAATTCTGGTGTTAATCCAAGATGCCGCTCTGAAAGTTTAAAAGCTTCATTACAAGGAATGACTCCAATCAGTGGCGGGAGATTATGTTTTTTTAGGGCCTCTGCCAGTATATTTTTATGCCTTTCGCTACCGACATTATTTGCTATTACTCCAGAGATCTTAATATTCGCCCATAACGTATGATAGCCTTTCACTATTGCAGCAATACTCTGAGCCATACTTTTAGCATTGACGACAAGTATTATAGGAATGCCAAGTAAATCTGCGACAGAAGCGGTACTGCCTTTCAATGAATCGGGTTTGATTCCATCAAACAACCCCATAACTCCTTCGACAATTCCAATATCTGAACTTTTAATTTTTCGTAAAAAAGTGTTTCTAACCTGTTCTTCACCCATCATCCAGGTATCAAGGTTGTAGGAATCATTTTTAGCAGCTTTTGTGTGGAACTCTGTATCTATATAATCGGGTCCGCATTTAAAGGGTTGTACTTTTAAGCCGCGTTCTACAAAAGCCCTGATTAATGCTAGCGTTATAATCGTTTTACCAACACCGGAACTGGTTCCTGCTATGCAGAATGAACAGATTTTTTCTCTGTTCACAGCATTAAATTTATTAGAATTTTTCTGCATATTTATCTTTGTAGCCCCTAGTTGTATATAGATAGCCATTTTCATAAACAGTATTACTATTTCCAATTACGACCAAAGTTGTCATATCTACTTTTTCAAAAGGAATATTTTCAAGAGTAGAAACAATAACTTCTTCATTTTCACGAGATGCATTTCTTACAATACCTGCATACGTATCTTTATGATGGCGGAGAAATATATCAATAGTTTGTCTGAAAAGATCTTTACGTTTCTTACTTTGTGGATTATATAATACGCAAACCAAATCACTTTCAGCTACAGCCTGTACTCTTTTCAGGATTACTTCATCAGATGTCATAAGATTTGAAAGGCTGATTGAAGCATAGTCATTCATTAAAGGTGCACCTAGCAAAGCTGCTGCGGTACTAGCCGCTGTCACCCCCGGAACAACTTCTATATCCACATTTGAATATTCTTCTTTTTTCATAATTTCAAATAATAATCCCGCCATTCCATAAATACCTGCATCTCCGGATGAAATCACACTGACGGTTCTGCCCTCCACTGCTTTATTCAGAGCAAATGCACATCGATCAATCTCTTTTTTCATTCCTGAAGAATAAATTTCTTTTCCTTCAATAAGTTTTTTGATATGCTCAAGATAAAGAGAATAACCAATGATTATATCAGAGTCTTCGATTTTTTTTCTGGCCTTAGGCGTTAATAGCTCGATTCCACCTGGGCCAATGCCAATAGCATATACTTTTCCTTTATTATTAATCATAGTTATATCTCACTCTGCAATAGCAATAGTTAAATTGTTAAATTTCTGTTTGGGAACAATCAGTTTCCCATAAAGTGAACTTAAAATAGCTGAAGATTCCGATACTGAATAAGTTCCTGTCACTTTATTGACAAATTCAGATTTATTTGGTGCATTTATTTCCTGCAGTTCTTCTGCACTGTAAAAAATCAGTTTTCTATTTAATACTTTACTGAGCTTTACAAATGCCGGCTCACATTGTTTTATATCAATACTTGAGAGAATCTTAATATCTTCAATATTTAAATCATATTTTATAATTACTTTTTTCAGTGCGGACAACAAATCCTCAAAAGGAATATTCTTTCTGCATCCTAATCCAACATATAATTCCATAATTTATGGATCTTTCTCATATGATTAAATTACACATTAAAACAAAAACAAGGTTTACCTTGCTGTCTTTATCCATAGTACGTTTTTATTAGTTTTTACTTTATTACAATCTACTGCAATTATACAATTTGCATCACAGGTATTTATATCATCGCAAATTTGTAAGTTTGGAAAACTTTTTCTAATTTTTGCTAAGGTACTTTTATTATTGCACAAAAGAAATACATGTTTATTCTCAATTAATGCGCTGTTGATAAATTTAATATTTTGGGGATTTTCTATACGCCAGTTATTTGATACAGCAAACTCATCAATTGAGTTTAAGCCCCTAATATCAGATGCGGTAGTTATAACAGCTGTATATTCTGTTATTTTCGCAATTTCTGTTACAAGTTTGTTTGCACCTCCTATATGACCTGAAACCAGGCTTATAGCATAATTTTCAATATCATCACAACTTATAACTGCCGGATCAGTAAGTTTTGATTTTAAAAGAGGAGCAATGACCCGAACAGTAATCCCTGTAGCCATGATAAAGATATGGTTTTTATATTCATTCCAGTTTTCTTTTACAATATTCTTGAATTCAATCGGCTCAAAAAAATTAACATTTATTGTGCTATCTCTGTCT
>CAZGAI010000380.1:0-4180 GCA_964523175.1 uncultured Victivallales bacterium
TTAGCTTTAAATGCGGCAAAGCGAAGCGATAATACTCTACCGTTTACGGTATACATGTTAGTTCACTTGCCAACAATTCACTTTGTTTTAATACTCTATCTGCTTCTATACGCGCAACATCAGGTGGATATCCATATTTCATCAATACTTTTTTCACCAAAAGCCTTAATTTTGCTTTTACATCGTCTCTCTTGTTCCAATCTACTGTTGCATTTTTTCGAATAATCTCAACAATCAAATGAATTAATTCTTTCATTTTATGGTTTTCTAAAAACTCAGTTGAGCTATTTTGAGAAAGAATGGAGTAAAAAGCATATTCTTCAGGTGTTAAGCCTAATTCTTTGGCTTTATTATCTTCCAGTTTCATATCATTTGCAATTTTAGAAAGTTCCTTGATCACTTGAGCAGTATCAATTTGATTATTATGATATCTTTTAATCACATTTGAGAGCATTTCAGAAAACTTTTTGCCTTGTACCAAATTTTTTTGTTTTCTTACTGTCACCTCATCATTCAAAAGTTTTTTAAGTAATTCAAATGCAAGATTTTTATGCTCCATATTTTTAACTTCAAGCAAAAATTCTTCGGACAGAATATCTAATGATGGTGTATTAATTCCTGCTGCTTCAAAAACATCAATTACACCATCACTGTTTAATGCTTTATCGACGATTTGTTTAATAGCTGTATCAATCTGTCTATCTGTTTTTCCACCACTAGGTGTGAATTTATTAATTCTGGATTTGATGGCCTGAAAAAAAGCAACTTGATCTTTAAGTTTGTTAGACTCATAACTTGGCACAGCCATTACAAATAATCTGGAAAGCG
The DNA here is from genome assembly GCA_964523175.1 of uncultured Victivallales bacterium. Lineage (GTDB taxonomy): Bacteria > Verrucomicrobiota > Lentisphaeria > Victivallales > GWF2-38-69. The sequence goes on from CAZGAI010000380.1 coordinate 829, forward strand.
CAGTTACTTCTGATAAAAATCGTTCTTTAAGTTTTTTGTCTTGTAAAATAAAATTTTGTCCGGCTAATAATATTTTAAGTTTTTCACTTATAGCTACATTAAAATATTGCTGATAATTAAACCCATGAAACATTTGATGAACAATTTCAAATTTGGTTTGCATTGCAGCGATAACTTCTGAAATATCAATAACTGCTTTTCCATGACCGCTACTTTCAGTGTAGACTGACATAGCTGAACGCAAATCCTGACCAATACCGATATAATCAACAATTAAACCACCAGGTTTATCTTTATATACTCTATTAACTCTTGCTATTGCCTGCATCAAGGCCGCTCCCTGCATCTTTTTATCAATATAGAGAGTATGTAACGGCGGTGCATCAAAACCTGTCAACCACATTGATTGAACAATCACTATTTTTAATTCATCAAAGCTGTCTTTAAGTCTGATAGCCAATAATTTTCTATCTTTTTTACTGGTATTGTGTGGTTGAAAACTTTGAGGATCATCAGAAGATCCCGTCATGACAATTTTGATTACTCCTTTGTCTAAATCACTCCTATGCCAATCAGGTTTTAATTCAATAATTCTATTATATAAATCCACTGCGATTTGACGTGTCATACAGACAACCATGCTTTTTCCATCAAAAACGGCCTGTCTCTTTTCAAAATGTGTTACAATATCTCTAGCAATATCTTTCAATCGTTCTGGATGTCCAACTATCGCATTAATTTGTGCATTTTTCTTTTGAGCTTTTTCAAGTTGTTCCTCAGTAGCACCTTCAATTGCATCAACTAAAGAATCTATTTTGCTACCAACTTCATCATTAAACCTAATTTTCACCAAACGACTTTCATAACTCAGTGCAACAGTTGCACCATCCTGAACTGCCTGAGCTATATCATAAACATCAATATAATTACCAAATACTTTTTGTGTATCTCTATCTTCTTTTTCAATAGGAGTACCTGTAAAACCGATATAGGTCGCATTTGGTAAAGCATCACGCATATATTTTGCATTTCCGTATTTAATATTGCCTTTAGCATCTATTTTTCCGGTAAAACCATACTGGCTGCGATGTGCCTCGTCAGCTATTACAACTATGTTTCCCCGTTCTGACAATGTATCAAAGACAGGACTGTCGTCCACAGGATAGAATTTTTGAATTGTAGTAAAGACAATACCTCCTCCTGTAACTTTTAATAAGTCTTTTAATTCCCTCCGACTAGATGCCTGTACCGGTGTTTGCCTTAATAGGGAAGTACAGTTACTAAAAGTTGCAAACAATTGATCATCCAGATCATTTCTATCGGTCAGCACCACAATAGTAGGATTCTTCATTGCAGGTTCTACAACAAGTTGTCCTGTGTAAAACAACATCGAGAGAGATTTACCACTGCCCTGAGTATGCCAAACCACACCTGCTTTCATATCCCCTTTTGACTGTTCTCTAACAGACGGCAAACCGTAAGCCTCAGGTTCTTCTTTTATTTTATTCGTTTTTTCAAAAACTAAGGTGGAAGTTTTAATAGCTCTCAATGTTGATTTAATAGCTTTTTCGACTACATAATATTGGTGATATGCTGCAATTTTCTTGACCTTGACCAGAGATAAAAGACCTGTTTTTTCATTTTTAACTTCTTCTGATTCAAAGACAGTATTAAAGCGGATTAATTTTAAAAGCACTTCTTTTTTAAGCATACGCTCTGTCATAATTTGCAACTCAGGTAATACACCGTTTTCTTTGCTGTCGGGTGATTTCCATGCAAGAAAACGAGAATAAGAAGCTGATATAGAACTAACACGCGCATCTATTCCATCAGAAATAACACAGAGCGCATTGTAATTAAAAATAGAAGGAACTGCTGTTTTATAATTTTGAATTTGAGTATAAGCTTTATCAAGGGTAGCCTTTTCGTCAATAGCACTTTTTAATTCAACTACGACCAAAGGTAAGCCATTAACAAACAGTACCACATCTAACCTTTTTGATTGATTATTTTCTTTAACAACAAATTGATTAACTACAGAGAAATTATTATTCTCAGGATTTTTAAAATCAATTATTTTAACCTGTAAGCCAATAGCCTGTCCATCTTTAAAGTACTCGACAGTTATTTCATCTGTTAGCATCATGTGAAATTTTTCATTATTGGTCATAATGTCATTAGAACCAAGATGCAAAACGTGCTGATAAGCTTCGACTCTGGCAGATTCTGGCAACTCAGGATTTAACTTTTTAAGTGATGCTTTAAACTGTTTTTCTAAAACAACACTATCAAAACCTTCACGCTGAGGATCATCACCGTCTGCCTGTGCGTGTCCGCGCGCAGACAGGTTTGGAGCAATAAGTGGACCACCTGCCTTGTCGGCAGACAGGTGAAAATATTGATACCCCTGAATTTTAAGAAGGTTTATCATGTTTTGTTCTATAGCATCTTCTGTTAAATCAGTCATTGTTACTAATTATCCTTTTAATTTCCATATCAAAATCAGAAATATAGTTCCTATCTTGTATAACTCTATACTTATCATATTCACTTTCTGCCTTAAGCTTTGCAGTAAGTGCGGAAACTTTTCCTTTATCAAGTAAGATGGGATAATCTGATAATTCTAAAAATTTATCTAAAAACAGTACCCAGTCTTTCATATTCATCACAATTCCTCTACTTGCTCTATTCTCTGCAAGGTCTAAATAAGCTGAAACTATTCTTTCAAGTTGCTTTAGGTGTGCTTCTTCAAGATAATTTTTTGCTATAGTTACATCGGATTTTACAATTTTCCCATTGGGTGAATTTCTCCATGATTTTAACCCCATATAAAATTTTGTCGCATCTGCCTCTGTATAGATGATTTCTGCTGCTGTCTTCCCCTGAATAGCCCAATGAAGTTTATTCTGTGTTGTTGCAAAAAAATCTTTAGTAATCATATCATACCTATCATAATCGGCAGACAATGCATAAATATCGGTAATTTTTTGATAAAACCTTCTTTCACTAAGCCTAATTTCTCTAATTCTTTCAAGCATTTCATCAAAATAATCCTGCCCGAAATGTTTAATTTGCTTAAGCCTTTCATCATCCATAGTAAAACCTTTGATGATATACTCATGCAATATTTCAGTTGCCCATTTCCTGAATTCTGTTGCTCTATGAGAATTTACACGATACCCAACCGCTGTAATTGCTTTCAGGTTGTAGTATTTTGTTTTGTAGTTTTTACCATCTTCAGCAGTTGTTTCCAAAATGGAAATAACTGAATCCTCCTGTAGCTCATTATCTTCAAATATGTTTGAAATGTGTTTTGAAATAGCAGGAATACCAACTCCAAAAAGCTCTGCCA
>CAZGAI010000381.1:0-4177 GCA_964523175.1 uncultured Victivallales bacterium
CTCCTTTGCATGTAGAATTTAGACTTGACAGTAAAGGGGAAGTTAAATCAGAATCTGTTTATATGGGTGAGATACCCATGATGACAGATCGAGGAACTTTTATAATTAATGGAGCAGAACGCGTATTAATAAGCCAATTACATCGTTCACCGGGCGTCTGCTTTGAAAAGAAACAACACACAAGCGGAAGAACTCTTTATTCATATCGTATTATTCCTGATAGAGGTTCATGGCTAGAAGTCCAATTTGATATAAACGAAAATATTTTTATTTATCTGGATAGAAGAAGAAGAAGGCGTAAATTTCTTATTACAACTCTTTTACGTGCTATTGGTTATGAAACTGATAGAGATATGATTGAAAATATCTATGAGATTAAAAAGATGACAGTTTCTGCTCTTGCAAAAGAAAATGATGTTGCAGAATACTATGCGATGGAAGATATTCTTGATTTTGAAGGAGAAGTTGTAGTAGATGCATACGATCCGCTGACAGAAAACGCATTGAAAGAACTTAAGATTCTAAAAGTTAAAAAGCTTGAAGTTATACATATACCGACTAAGGGTGACTATCTTCTAAAATGCCTTCAGAGAGATCCGGCTAATACTCCTGATGAAGCATTAAAAGAAATTTATCGTCGTATGAGACCGGGAGATCCACCAAGTATTACAAATGCAAAACAGTTGCTGAAGCGACTTTTCTTTGATGTAAGACGCTATGATCTTGGACTTGTTGGACGTTATAAAATTAACCAGAAACTTGGCCTTGATATTCCAAAAGATGTCAGAACTCTTACAAAATTAGATTTACTTGAGGCATCAAAAAGATTGATGGAACTCCGTAGCACAGGTGGAAAAGTAGATGATATTGACCACCTTGGAAGCAGGAGAATCAGAACGGTTGGAGAACAGCTTCAAAATCAATGTAGAATCGGCTTGGTCCGCACTGAAAGACTTATCAGAGAAAGAATGACTCTTCTAGGTATGAATGAAGGAGAAATAACACCTGCCAAACTTGTAAATCCGAAAGCTTTTGCAAGTGTTGTAAGGGATTTCTTTGCTAGAAACCAGCTGTCACAGTTTATGGATCAGACTAATCCTCTTTCAGAACTAACTAATAAACGCAGATTGAGTGCTCTTGGACCAGGTGGACTTAATAGAGAAAGAGCCGGGTTTGAGGTTCGTGATGTTCACGAAAGTCACTATGGCAGAATCTGTCCTATTGAAACACCTGAAGGACCGAATATTGGTTTAATTTCATCTATGTCTCTTTATACCAGAGTTAATGATTTTGGTTTCCTGGAAACCCCTTATAGAGTTGTTAAAAATGGAAAAGTAACGGATAAAATCGAATATTTAACTGCAGATGTGGAAGAAAAATTTATAATAGCTCAGGCTAATGCCCCTCTGGATGAAAATGGTAAATTTAAGCATGTGACTGTAATGTCCAGGCATATGGGGGATTCACATGAAAAACCCCTGGATCAAATTCAGTATATGGATGTTTCCCCTAAGCAGCTGGTTAGTGCAGCAGCCGGATTAATACCGTTTTTGGAGCATGACGATGCTAACAGAGCATTAATGGGATCAAATATGATGCGTCAGGCTGTTCCTTTATTAACAACTGATTCTCCATGCGTAGGAACAGGACTTGAATCTAAAATTGCTGTTGACACAAAGTCCGCAGTACTTTCTGATGTTGACGGAATTGTTGCTGAGGTTTCTGGAGATAAAGTCGTTATTACTTCGGATGGAAAGCCGCTGAATGAAACAACTGAGCCTTTGAAAGCCAGAGAATTTAACCTTTATAAATATCTAAGGACAAATGCGGGCACTAGTATTAATCAAAGACCTATCGTCAGTTCAGGCCAGATAATTAAGACTGGTGATGTAATAGCTGATGGTGCTGCGATTGATAATGGAGAACTGGCACTTGGTAAAAACCTTACAGTTGCTTTTATGTCCTGGTGTGGTTACAATTTTGAGGATGCTATTGTTATCAGTGAACGTATCGTTAAAGATGATGTATATACAAGTGTTCATATTTCAGAATTTGAAACAACGGCTAGAGATACAAAATTAGGTCCAGAAGAAATTACAAGAGATATCCCTAATGTAAGTGAAGAAGCTTTAAGTAACTTGGGAACTAATGGAATTATTCGTCTCGGAGCTGAAGTAAAATCCGGAGATATTCTTGTTGGTAAAATTACACCGAAATCTGAAACAGAACTAGCTCCTGAAGAACGTTTGCTTAGAGCTATTTTTGGAGAAAAGGCTGCAGATGTAAAAGATTCCAGTCTTGTCGTAGGAACCGGTACTTCCGGTATAGTAATGGATATAAGAATTGAATATTCAAAAGATCCAAATAGAGCTTCTATGACTAAAACTGAAATTAGACGTCAGACTAAGAATATTAAAGATAGTGCTAAAACCGACAATCTTTCATTGACAGAAGAACTGGCTGAGGCTTTATCAGGAATATTGTTAAAAGAAAAACTTCCTTTTCCTATTTATGATGGAGCTTCCTCAAAAGAGGATATGGTTTTAATTTCTTCAAACAGAAGAGTAACGGCAAGTGGTATTAATAAGCTCGCTAATAAATTCCGCCATTATAGAATGGAAGATTGTAATATAAAAGAGCAGATAGACGAAATCATTAGTAACTATGTAGTACGCTTTGATAGAATTGAAAGAGAAAGAGATGAAGCCATAGCAGCTTTAGAGGGCGGCCGAGATGTTGAACTTGGGGCAATCAAAAAAGTAAAAGTCTATGTTGCTACAAAACGTAAACTTCAGGTTGGTGACAAAATGGCAGGTCGTCATGGAAATAAAGGTATTGTTGCTAATATTGTACCTGAAGAGGATATGCCGTACCTTGCTGACGGAACACCTGTGGACATTGTTCTTAATCCTCTGGGGGTACCAAGCCGTATGAATGTAGGGCAGGTTTTGGAAACACACCTGGGACTTGCAGCTGCAATGCTTGGAGTAAAAGTTGCAACACCGGTTTTTGATGGTGCAACTGAGGGAGCAATTGTGGAGCTGATGGAACAAGCCAATGAAAAATATGCTGAAAAGCATGGTGAAAACTATCATTGGGGGTTTGAATATGTTGCTGGGAAATGGGTTTTTGATGGCAAAGCTGATGTTTGTGATGGCCGTACTGGCGATAGTTTTGACCAGCGTATAACAGTTGGAAAAATTTATATGCTTAAACTTGACCATCTTGTTGCTAATAAAATTCATGCAAGGTCTGTAGGTCCATACTCATTGGTAACCCAGCAGCCGTTGGGGGGTAAAGCTCAGCATGGAGGACAACGTTTCGGAGAGATGGAAGTATGGGCACTTGAAGCTTATGGTGCTGCATACACATTACAGGAAATGTTGACTGTTAAGAGTGATGATGTAGTTGGGCGTACTAAGATTTACGAATCAATTGTTAGAGGACAAAACATTCTTGAAGCGGGCCGTCCAGAGTCATTTAATGTACTAATGAAAGAAATGCAGAGTTTAGGACTTGATATTCAAGTTGTAAAAAAAAGTGATCTTTCTTAATATAAATCAGGAGAAATTATTGTGATTGATAGTAATTTCGCGTATAAAAGTTTTAGTATGCTCACTGGCAATGCCTTTGAAGCAATCTCCATCAATGTGGCATCTCCGGAGAGAATTCGCTCATGGAGTCATGGAGAAATAAAAAATCCGGAAACAATTAATTATAGAAGTTTTAAACCTGAAAAAGGCGGTCTCTTCTGTGAACGAATTTTTGGACCTACCCGTGACTGGGAATGTGGTTGCGGAAAATATAAACGAGTAAAATATAAAGGCGTAGTCTGTGATCGCTGTGGAGTTGAAGTAACTGTTTCTAAAGTTAGAAGAGAGCGTATGGGGCACATAGAATTAGCTGTTCCAGTTTCTCATATTTGGTTCTTCAAATGTATGCCGAGTAGACTTGGACTTATGCTTGATATGACAGCTCGTTCGCTTGAGCGTGTCATTTATTATGAAGAATGGGTTGTTGTTGATCCAGGCGATACGCCTTTAAAAACATGTCAGACTCTAAGTGAACTTGAATATAGAGAAGCAGTTGAATTATATGGAACTGATTCATTTTTAGCTGATATGGGCGCCCCGGCTGTTCGGACCGCCCTGGAACGTCTTGATTTAGATGCTTTAAA
>CAZGAI010000382.1:0-4170 GCA_964523175.1 uncultured Victivallales bacterium
GTGAATGTTGCTTATTTTTATAAGTCCCGGAGCATTTGTAGGGACAAAACGAATCGATTCAATGTGTTTACATTTAATAGGAAACAAATATTTTTCATTCGAATCAGGTATAATTTTCAATACACTCGATAGTTCGTCCGAGTAGCCATGACCTAAATTGAAAAATACCTGCGCAATACCGGGTTTGCCTGATTCCATAGTAACAGCTAAAAAATAATTCTCAGAGTTGTCTATTTGCTTATCAAAAGATATATTTCGTACTCTTTTATAGTCTGCATAAAATACTATTATGGAAATCATTAGGGACACTGCTATACATAACAGAATATTTCCTACTTTCCTTTTATGGGTAATTTGCATACTAAATCGCTGTCTCCTGATAATTGTCTTCTTCAATATTAATTTTCATCCAGTTCCATTTCATCATATGAATCTATTCGAAAAATCCACTAAAAGCTCTCGGATTTTTCAATGTTTCTTTTCTATGAAAGTTAAACCTTAATATTATTTAAATGTAGCAGTTATTTAACTTCATATTCTTATTCTTTTTTTGAAATATATAAGGTATTTATCCCGTAAACAAACTTCTTTATTTTGGTGTTTTTAAAACCAGCGTCTTTTATGAGGTTTTTTACATGCATCGGGTGCATACCTAATAACTCGCGGTCGTGATCAATGTCTCTATCTTGATGATCCGGGTCATTTCTAAATCTAATCCAATGTATGAACTGCCCCCACCTAGGAGAGATCATTGTAACTAATAATAAGCCGTTCTTATCTGTCACTCTATATGCTTCATTTAGCACTTCTTCTCTGTTTGGAATGTGATTCAAACAAGCTAATAAAGCTACTGTTTTAAATTCTCCATTTTTAAAAGGGAGTTTTGCAGAATTTTTAACGACTTTATCTACTCCTTCCCATGGATAAACATCCACCCCAACACCATTACCGTAGCTTCTAATGTAGTGATTGGCACCGCACCCTATATCAAGCGATTTGCCTTTTGTGTGGTGTAACGCCATTATTACTCTCTCATCATCTAGGGGAACTAATCCTAGCTTTAAAGACTGCTCTCTTGAGAGAAATGTTAATAACGGTAAAAGTATCCTACTGAGAATGTTCTTAAATTTATTTGGAACACCTATTGGCATACCCGCTTCATTTTTGAAGTATGTTGATTTTTTATTTATCTTATTCTGATTTTTTTCCATTACTCTGTTCCGGTGAATTATTGAATATTACGTACTTATATATTAATGCAGTTGAATTAAGCATAAATGCTTAATATCAAGGCATTTGTGTGTTGTAAAAAGATTGCCTTGCTGTATGTTATTTATACTTAACCGTTTACAAACAAAAATAATAAAAGAAAGGCAAAAGAATGTTAAACAAGCCAGCCCCGGTAAATTTCCGAGCTTCACAATGTACTAAATAATATAGCACAACTTCTTAAAAATGAGACTTTTATAGAGTATTTTAAAGAGAAAAAAGCTGATATTACAAGAAATAGAAAGTTATCTTTCAAAGATACATTTATGCTTCCCTGCTATTTTTCTCAGAGAAGTCTTCAGAATGAGCTTAACTCATATTTTGCTAAATTTTCTCAAGATGAAATTCCTTCACAGTATGTAGACAAAAGTGCTTATTCCCACGCACGGAAAAATATAAATATAAAGTTTATAATGAGATAAACAAAGTTCTTGTAGGCGGGTATTATGATATTCCCGGCGTAAAGAAAACTTTTTATGGATTTAATGTGTACGGTGTTGACGGTACTTTACTTGCTATTCCTGACGAAAAAGAGATTGTCAAAGAATTTGGAAAGCTCGAAATGCAGATTCAGCTCCAAGAGGAAGAGTTTCAGCTTTTTATGACTGTATTAATGAAATATCCCTGGAAAGTTATCTTGTTCCGAAAAGTACAGGTGAACGGGAACTGGCCAAACTGCATATGATGTTCAGAAGTTTTGGCGGAAATGATATACCTGTCTACGATAGAGGCTATGCATCAATATGTCTTCAAAAACGTCATTTTGAAATGGGATCACATTTTTGTATGAGAATGCCGACAACATGGGGAGTTATTAAGGATTTTCTGGCTGATAAAAATTCTGATGATAAAGTTGTTACAGTTACTCCTAATCACCTTGCCCGTAAAGATTGTATAGAGGAAAACTTGAGTCCTGAGCCCTATAAAATCAGACTTATAAAAATAAAACTATAAAACAGTAAAATGCAAAGTAAAAATGTGAAATTTTCTAGGCCGAACAGTCAAAGCAATATATCAGGAATTTTATGCAAGAATGTTTATGATTAACGTAACATCAGCCATAAAAAATATTTCTCAAATTGAAATTAATCAGGAAAAAGATAGTCCAAAAACAGCAAAGAAATCAAAAAATAGTCAAAGCCTTTTATCAGACTTATTCCGATATTAAAAAATTAATCTGTTGATATTTTTCACTATTAACCCGGAAGATTTTCGGATGTAATATTACTGTCTAAAATACTATTTCTCCAAGTTTTCTTATATGATATGAAGAATGTGAACAATAAAATACCACTATAGTGTTCCTGTTTGTCATTGAACTAAAACTGAGCGAAGCTATAGTTTTAAGATGTCAATAGAATTATAGGACTTTGAGGAACGAAAAATCCTTAATTCAATGACATTGGTTTGGAAATAAGTAATCAATGTAACAGAGTATTGGCAGGCTGTATAATTTTTTATAATGCATCCTTATTGTCTGAATTATTACAGCTGGTTGAAGTAAACAAAAACGAGCAGTTGACCGAGAAAATTAAGCTGCTTTCTCCTGTTGCATGGCAGCATGAGAGCAGCTTTGTCTAACGCCATATCAGCAATATTTTAAAGAACCAATTTTCCAGCAAAGTATACATCCCACCCACCTCCATGGCATACAATCATGAAACACTTTTTTAATAAGTTTTTATTTAAATCATAAGCTCAATTTTCTAATAATAGGACAACTGCCCCTGACTTTTTTTCATGAGAAGTTTTAATTAACCATAATAATTGAACTTAGCATTTTACTGTTAATTATGCAGTATGGCTAAGAGTCAATTAGGTATTTCAACATCAATAAAATATAGTATTAAACAGTTATCCAGTTACAGTTTAAACACCTACTGCATGAGTTATAATTATTTCAGCAGTCGGTATGGTTGGTAGAGTTATGAATTAATTCTATCCTTCAAGCGATAACTTTTTCCTTTAAATGGAATTATTTCAGCATGTTGAAGAAGGCAATCAAGTATAGCACCAGCAGTTGGGACATCCCCAATAAGTTTTCCCCAGTCCTCAATGGGGCGGTTGCTTGTCATTATTGTTGAACGTACTTCGTATCTTCTCATTATGATTTCAAACAGATATTCACCCGCTCTATTTGGGAGTTGTTTTAATCCCATATCATCAATAATAAGTAGATCCGTTTTTAGGTACTTATTTAAAGCAGTATCCTGTTTTCCAATATTAGCTTTTACAAACACTGGTCTTAATATTGGATGTTTGAGTTGAGAATGTAATTTACACTCTTTGAAGTTTTGAATATTTATATTATATTGAACCTAGTTTTATGACTTGTAGGTCTATAAACAATAGAAATGTCTACTAGGTGTAGATTGTAAAGCCGAGCTCTCCTCAAAAATGTCTACTAAATGTAGATTTAAACCCATTTTCATGATCTCTAAATTATATAAATTAAAAGTTAATTTAAAAAGTCTTTCAGTATTTTTAATATAACCAAGCAGTAGAAAGTAATTATAAAATGACTGCTTAGATCGGAGCCCCATTGTGAAAAATAACGATGTATTACGCCGTATCCGCTATACCTTCGACTTCAGCGACTCTAAAATGATTGCTTTATTTGGGTTAGCAGATCATGATGTCACACGAGAACAAATCAGTGATTGGCTAAAAAAAGAAGAAGATCCTGCATATCAGGAATGTAATGACACCCTATTAGCAATTTTTCTAAATGGTTTAATAAATGATAAACGAGGTAAAAAAGAAGGACCTCAACCCAAACCTGAAAAATATTTAACAAATAATATTATAATTAGGAAACTAAAGATATCGTTAAACTTAAAAGACAAAGATATATTGAATATTATGGAACTGGCTAAATCTCCCATTAGTAAACATGAATTA
>CAZGAI010000383.1:0-4129 GCA_964523175.1 uncultured Victivallales bacterium
AAATGGAAAGAGAAAAAGCTAAATAACTGAACTCAATTTCATGCGGTTGCCCTGGTATAGTGAGCTATACCTACGAAAAATTGTAGGTAAAATTCCGACTACTTGGAAAATAAAATATTCTTTTAAGTTCCTCATCATCCTTTAGCTGATTTATCCAAATTTCCAATTCAAAAAGTCTTTCAATACTCCTTCTTTCCTTATTAGTATTTCATCTATATTTTGAAAATCACCTTTTTCTATAACTTTTTTATCTTCAGGATTCAACTTAGTTTTAATGAAACGCTTAATGTCAGATTTAAAGTCAAATTCATTTTCTTTATATTTAATTTTTTGGGTTATTAGTTCCTTAAGACTTTTATCATTTAAGTCATCACTAGAAGCTTTCATTGATAGATTTTTCTCTCTAGCTTCGTCTCTTATTTTGTATCTAATAAATGATCCTTTTTTGTAATACCCGTTAGATTTATCTATTAATGGTTTTAGGATCCTAGCCCAATACCATGATAAACAATCAATAGAACCAGCATAACAAATCAGATCTGCAAATTTACCTAAGTAACCATATTTATATATTTCACACTCAAGCCAGCCAGCCATTTTTATTGCTCCTATTGGTTGGTTTAGTTATTTATTTATTAATATTAAGTAGTAAGCGAAACCATCTGTCCAAAGCGGTGTTACCAAAACCGCAATACCAAAATGGCAAATAAATGCAGTTAATGCTCAGGGTATTCGTAGACATCGTATTCTGCATTGCAGAAACGATTGCTGCTATCTCTTCTCTGAGTTTTTCGTATATAACCTTGCTGCATAAGTTCTGTTAATGCTGTTTTTACAGCTTTAATTCCATTTGTAAAGTGGTATTGAATTTCATTTGTTCTGATTTCCCAGTCGTCTGGAAGAGACAGAAAATAAGTTAATAATCCCTTTGCCTGCATAGACATATCGGACCTCTTAACAAACTCTTTATTGATCATAACATATGGATTGTCTTTATTTTTGTTAACTCTGAATGTTGCCATTATAACCTCACATAAATATTCGATAATCATCTATTATTTGTTCTTTAAAATTTCCAAATTCTAGCACTTGGTTTAGATGAAATCTAACTAATTGGTTTGAAAGAATTTCCGGATGCAATTTACCTTGTGAAACAAATCTGCACACTTGCCTTGTCGAACAATCGAAAATTTCTGCTACATTTCGCTTGTTCAAGAGCTTTATAAAGACCAATTCCTTGTTTTGCCTTGATAAAATATTAATAAACTTGTCTTTGAGATTTTGTGAGATATTTCCCATAGAAACTCCAAAGTTTAAATATATTTCAAGTTTTTGTCTTTCTGCTGGTAAAATATTATTATCCATATTGTCCTCCCAGACTTTTCAGCTTTTCGTCAGGAAATACTTCATTAATTGTCGCTCCTAGAGCTTCAGCAAGCTTTTCTGCTATTTGTCTAGTTGGAACACACCAGTCTTTTTCCCACCGGGAAAGACTGGAATAGTTAACTTGTGCCTGCTTAGCAAGCTCAGTCATACTAATCCTTTTGTTTTGTCTTATTTCTCTTAATTTGTTCATTTATTTAGCCTCTTTTCATTCTTCTTAACAATGCGACTTTAAACTATAATTGTTATTTATCTAAGTAGTTATTCTTCTCCTTCCTTTGCGTTTTCTTGTTGTTCTTCGCCTTGTAATAAGTATAGTTTGAAGAATAGCTAGGCAGAGATGTTTTCAAATCTGTTCAATTGTGAGCTAAGAAATGTTTTCAAATTTGTTCAATTGTGAGCTATAAGCGTTTTCAAGTCTATTAAAGTTTAGTGAATACAAAAAGAGATAAGGCCTTTGACCTTATCTCTTTTTCAAAAAATTTATAATTCAATAATATTTTATTGAATTTAAGTTATTTGCTTAATAAATTCTTCTCTTCTTTTTTCTGGAAGCAAGTTGTACCAAATGAAGTCGTAAAAAAGTTTTCTATTTACTTCTTTCTTTGGAAATTCAATGATATCCCGCTCTAACATATCGTGATAATCTCTTAGAAATTCTATATAGTAACTCCTAATTGTGTTTTGGGATTTATTTAGCTTTAAATTTCCAATTTTTATAGCCTCTGTTGGAGTAAAGAACAAACAGTTATTATATAAGTTAATATTATACTTGTTTGATATAATAAAAAACTCGTAATCGTTAAATAATTTTTTCAATTCTTTTGCTTTCACTCTATTGTTTTCATTAAACGCAGTAAATTTTTGGTATTCCAATATAAGTTCTATATTTTTATTATTTTCACAAAGCTTATCTGAACTTCTTATACTATTAAATATTGATTCCATTTTAACGTATAAAATATCAAAATAATAGAAAAAATATAAAGTAAAGATAATTGACACTAAAAACATAATGGTACCAGCCAGCTTCATCGCTACTGGTTTATCAACCATCCAATCCAAATAACTGCAGAAAAACAAAGGGAAAAAGATAAAGAATAAGAAATAATAAACGATTAATAAAAAATGCTTTAGATTATTTTTATTTAAATGCCTAAAGCATACAAATTTTATAAGTAATAATAAGGATAAAGCGTATGAACTCTCTATACTCATTAACATTTCGAAATTATCAAAATATAATAATGCAAAATAAATAAATATCACTAGAGGTATAATACCGCTTAACATAAATTTCATTTCTTTTCTTAGAACAAATTTATAATTTGAGTTTAAAATCATCACTCTCTTTCCTTTTTATAATGTTATTGATATATTTTTTATGACAGAGTCATTTATATTAATATAATATTTCTCTAAAGTTTTTGAGTCATCACCCATTATTTTGCAGAGTTTAATAATATCAACACCTTTTTCCGCCAGGATAGAAGCAAACGAATGCCTTAAACTGTGAAATCCAAATCGATTTGCTTTTCTCTGCCGTTGTATCCCATTTTTATTTTCATATGTTGTAGCAAAACCACAATACCGAAAAACTTTTAAATTATCCTTTCTAACTCCATGATCATTATAATCATATCTTCCTGATATATTCGGAAGTACATATGAATTAAATCTGCAAAGTTTAGCATGTAGTAGCTTTTCTTTCAACTGTGGGAAAAGTGGAATTACTACATTCCTTTGAATTCTTTCAGTCTTCCGAGGCATACAGCGGATTAAATTGTTTTCAAAATCAATGTCAGACCACTGCAGAAAAACACAATCACATAATCTAAGCTCTGTATAAGCACCTATATAAAAAAGAAGCTTAGTTTCTTCCTTATACATTAAAGATAAATCAACGTCGTCAAATGCATTTAAAACTAGCTTAATTTGATCTCTTGAAAGCTTTTCACGTCCCTGCTTACGTTCAATCTTCCTAAAAATATTATTCCTATCAAAAGGATTTTGAATATACCCAGAATCATTCATTAAAATTCTATATATAAGCATTAATGCTTTTATATGATCATTAAATGTTTTAGCAGAAATTCCAGTGCCATATAAATATTTTGCATATTCTTTAGCAATATAGGTATCGATTTGATTAAATGAAATTATTTGAGGTTTCTCTTCTAATAACCATTTAGTAAATCTGTTCAGATTACTTTTATAATTTTTTAAAGTACCAATGCCAGAGTCAGGCCTAGCAGGATCTTCTAAAAAAGAGTTCCATGCATCAGAAATAGTAATTTCATTGCAGATATCAAGTTCTCTGGCCTTCTGTACGTGAACTGCCAATTTTTCATTGGTCTTGGAATTAATTATTGTAAAATGCTGCTTCGCTTTAATTTCAGCTTCTTTCTTGTTGCCCGTTTTCAGAGAAATAGTTTTTCTTTTTCCATTAATCTTAAACTGTGCGTAGTAAGTACCAGCTTTTTTGTAGATATGACCGTTACCTTTATCTCGTCTTTTTCGGCTAGTTTTTGGATTTTCATTCATTGGTTCCACCTCATTTGTCAATAGTTGTCAATTGTCGTCACGAGTTGGCAAGAGAAAACAAGAAAATAACAACTAAAAGAAAGATAGTACAACCTTAGTACAACCTCTACGTGGATACAAAAATTGAGAAGAATGAGTTTTTGAGGCTAAAAAATGGTAGCGGGGCCAGGAATCGAACCTGGGACCTTCAGGTTATGAGCCT
>CAZGAI010000384.1:0-4122 GCA_964523175.1 uncultured Victivallales bacterium
GTCAATTTTTTCGTTCCAATCAACAAGACCGTATATTCTTATTAGGCCCTATAAAGACCTCTTTTGATAATGTTGCTCTTTTTAATAAAGGAATATAACCGCCACTACAAAAATCTTTAGGTTCATAGTTATTTATAATTAAATCTTTATGCATAAGACCAATTTTTTGATATGTATATATCATTAATTCGCTACAGAAAAGGGTATGGTTTTCTTTAATTCTTTTGTGAAAATATCTTCCTTTTACTACTTGTTTAAAAAGTCTAACGGGAGTTGGCATTTCAAGAACATGTACTTCCTTGATTGTTTCTTTTAGGGCTTCGAACATTTCTGGAGTTCTTTCAACGTTTAAATATCTTACTGCAGTTAACGAGTTTGTTTTATTCTTTGTAGAGGCTTTAATTCTTTCATCTAAGCTTACCAGCATTGGTCCTGTTTGTCCTAGCTTTTTAATTGTTCGATCCTTTAAATTCGTGTAATCTGTTGATTCCCAAAGTAAAACAGGATGATCATTTGCAGGTAAGCCAACATCTTCACACCTGACAATCATTGCTACATGTGACCATTTATTAAATTCTATAAATTCTATAATCTTACTGCCAATCATTGTACCGTGCATTAATATTACATCAAATGTTTGTAAATTATCCAAAACATGTTCACATGGTATGTTGTATTTACTCATGATTCTCCTTTATCTCGGACTATTTTCTTTAGTTGAACATATCAAAATTTATCTTTTAATATAATTATAACTAAAAATAATGAAAAAATCAATAAAACACCATGTCTTTAGCATAATTCTTAAGTTTTTGTCCAGAGTAAAGTACATTAATTCATTTCTCAATCTGGCTAGGGTAGCCCTCTCGAGCTTTCCCTCCTACACCACCTTTCTACATAACGTAATTAACGGTTGTCCTTATTTTTGAAACTTTCAATATTCACTTCCATTAGCTCTTCAAGTATTCTACGTGTTTTTGCATAATTGCCAATCATCTTTTTAATTTCCTTGATTTTCCCTTCCTGAACATAATCAATCCGTGTTTTCTGCTGATTATTTTCAGTATTTTCCGCCAGGCCAGGCATTGAATATTTGAGATTTCCATGCCAAGAGCTAAAGGCCGAAAGCTAAGGGCTTTTCTTATACACTTATAATGCTCGTCCTGAAAAACGGAGGCATTACAAAAACTTCAACACATAATAGTGATATAAAATGGGACTGGGGTAAATAAAAAATTTAATTTAAAAATTTATTCAATTTCAGGTTTGTAAAAAAGACAAAGATATCTATATTAATCCCTTGTTGATCGGGAAGCCGTGAAAATGGCTGACAATAACGGAAGATTCCAAAGTAAAAGCAGAGGAATCCCCGGCATGGGCAACCATGTAGAGCTAAGCTGAAATTATATGCGCAAGTATATGGTTAAAGAGTTGTGAATTGAAGCTGAAAAGCAGAAATTCCCTGTTATGAGAAACTGTAGCAGGTTCTAAAGAGGCAGGTATGCGAAAGCAGAAAGGCCGACTTTCGGGATGAGCTTAAAATGAGTATTGTGCCTTAATACGGGAAACTGTAGAAAAGGAAGAGGCGGGAAGGCTGAGAAATCGGCAGAAAAGTCTCAGGGTTATTAAAAGTAATGACGTAAGTCAGTGCCGTTAAATGACCAGTTACAGGAAACTGTATCAACAGGTAATTGAAACAGGCCGCAAGGCAGGTGGAAAAAACTAAAAAAGGCAATATTTCATAAGAAAGTGGGTTGGTATAAGAAATTATATCAGCATCAGAGACACAAAACCTAAGATAACTTCAAAGGTAGTAAGGTTTCGACATTTGATTCAATGAGGCAGAGCAATCTGCCGAGCGGAAAAAGATGTAACCCGGTATTAGGTATTTTGGTGTGCTGCAAAGCACAAACCTCAAAAGGGTATAGAAATATCATTTTCCGATCAGTGTTTTTTTGTCATTACAGTTTAGATTTGGCGTTTAGTTTCATCTGTAATTTTTATAATAAAACGCAGTTTTTTGGAGTAATAAAGATGAATATTTTCGTAGGATCTCTTAGCTATGACGTATCTGAGACTGAATTTAAAGAGTTGTTTGAAGCTTATGGCGAAGTTACATCCGCTAAAATCATAACTGATAGAGACACTGGAAGATCTAAAGGTTTTGGATTTATTGAAATGGACAATGGACAGGAAGCTATTGATGCATTAAACGGCAAAGATGTAAGCGGAAGAACTATCGTTGTTAACGAAGCTCGTCCACGTGAAGAAAGACCTAAACGCAACTTCGGTGGCGGTAATAGAGGTGGAAGATACTAATTTCTTCAATTTTCTCCTGACATTCAGGTGAAAATCTATATATTGAGACTGCATTTATGCAGTCTTTTTTTGTGCCCCCCCCTACCCTATGGATTTTTTGTTGACTCCTGTTGATGGAATTCTGTCTTTTTAGACTTATTTTTTTCTATATTTCTTAGAACTTGCCCTATGGCTGGCTTTTTTGCAGAATATTAGGCATTACAAAATACCACTGTCAGTTGTTATAGTGATATCAACTTACAAAGTATTTTATATATTTTTTTGTAACGGATCTATCTAGAAGTATAAGACAGTTACAGTAAAACGCCCCTTCTCAGCAGTTAGTGTAAGTTTTTAAGACATTGATTTTCTCATAAATGGATTTATTTTGCACCTTCTTAATGTGATTAAAATTAATGTTTACTTAATAAAAAACAAAGAAGAAAATAAATGATTTGCAATGAAGAGCTGAGTGTGATAGAGGAACAGATTTATCAAAAATTTGAAGGCGTCGATTATGATACCGAATGGGATATAGCTGAAAAAATTCAACGTACTTATGATCCTGAAACTATAGACAAATGGGACAGAGAAGGCTCCCTTTACAAAATGAACAGAGTATCAATCATGGATATTGTCTACTGGAAACCGGAACAGACTTATGTCATTATCCAGGATGTTGAAAATATGCTCGATAAATATAACTGCAGTTTAATTCAATAGAGCTTTAACATTCACCGGAGAAGATAAATGGATAAAATCTATAAATTAGATACAACTAAATGCAGCTTTAAAGCTTTCAGACAGAATTACTGTAAAACATGCATTTATTTTGCAGAGTGCAGGAAAAAAGTGTCAGAGAAGTATCCTGAGATAGGAGAGTAGTGAACGGATATCCGAGATCAGTTCTTCCTACACTGCTAAAGCTTAGGTGGACTGATCGGCGGATAAAGGACAAAAGTTACATCTTCTCTAATCTTCATTAACTCTACAATTAATTGAAATATCCCCCATACCCTTTATACTACTTTCTGATTTGAAATAGTTCACAAAAGGAGAATATCAAATGAAAAAATCTAAAATAGAAGCTCTCAAAAAGTTAGCTCTCAAAAAAGTTGAAGAAGGAAAGTTAAAACTTAAAGAGAACTTAAAGAGTATAACCCAAAAAATAAAAGATAAAGAAATAAAAGGTAAAGCCGTGAAATCGGCCAAAAACATAAGTAATTATACTACCGATAAGGCAGACGAAATTTGGAAAAGTGATAAAGCTAAAGTCATTAAAGATAAAGCTGTGAAAACGGCCAAAGATATAAGTAGTTATACTACCGGTAAGGCAGATGAACTTTGGAAAAGTGAAAAAGCTAAAGTGATTAAAGACAAAGCCGTGAATACTGCGAAAGACGTAAGCAGGTATTCTACTGATAAGTATGAAGATATAAAAGATAAAGCTGTGAAGATTGCTAAAGACGTAAGCAGGTATTCTAGTGATAAGTATAAAGAAATAATAAAAAGTGAAAAAGTAATAGACGATGTAAGCAGTTTTACGAATGATAAGATAGATAAACTTAAGAAGAAATAAAAAATGATACAGTCAATCGTACATATAGCATTAGTTGTTAGAGATTGTAATGCCCTCATTTTTTTGGACATGTCCTATAAGTGTATGATTGCCTGAATAAATATTAAATGTTTTAATATTATTCAGGAGGTAAAGATCATGAAGAAGCGATTTGACAGCAGATTTAAAAGTAAGGTGGCAGTTGAAGCAATAAAGGGAGAACGCAGCATAGCAGAGATAGCTTCCGATTTTGGAGTTCATCCCAA
>CAZGAI010000385.1:0-4114 GCA_964523175.1 uncultured Victivallales bacterium
AGTAAGCGATACACATTACCTTCTAAATATTTTTCTATCAAAACATTTTCGTATATTTTAGCGGCATATTCAAAAGCAGGTTTCAACTCCTTGAAATTATTAATATTTGTAGTTACTCCAATGCCGTGACTTCCTGTTTGAGGTTTAACTACAACAGGATAGCTTAAACTTTTGCAAGCATTTTTGGCCCTTTTATATGATGTGGCAATAATTCCATCAGTCACAGGAATACAGAATTCCTCCAAAATTTCTTTAGTTCTCAACTTATCATCAGCAAGTTTAACAGCCAATGCTAAAGTTTTAGAAGTTATACTGGAATCAATAGTCTGCTGATATCTACCATACCCAAGCTGTATATAGTTATTATTATTCAGTCTAATGTAAGGTATGCCCCGTTCTGCTGCACCATCAACAATATATTGTGCTGTAGGACTTAAGCTATAGGAATCTCTTGTTTTCTTCAAATACTTAATAACTTCATCAATAGAAGATTCATCATTATTAATGATATCTTCAATTAGTATTACAGCCTCTTCTGCAGCATCAACACCGACATTTTCCTCTAAGTAATTAAAAACAATAACATAGACACCTTTATCTCTGGTTTTGAGAATTTGACCGGACTTGACTGGAAAACCTGCGAGAGTCTGTAATTCAATAGAAATATTGAGAATTACATCAGGAAAATCTGTTCCAATTTTCAACCGTCTAATAAAATTATCTCTTTCAGGGTTAGATGTAGTAAAGCCAGTTAACGATGGAAAGTATTTAATTAGGCTATCAGCAAAATTCGGGATAACTGCCGTAGATTTAGACTCATATTCGAAAATATCCAGGAGCATAAAAACAGATTTATGCCTGCTGTACCTGTTTGGACCACGAAGAGCACGTAGAATTTTAATATCAAAACGAAACATTCGCTTCTCCTTATAATTAACTAAATAGCACATACTGTCCGGAAAATAGGTTTAAACCGTCTTATTTAAGGTAATCCTTATTTTTCATCTTTCTTTTTAGTTGATCCCCACTCTTTTTCTATGATTTTCTGAATAATCACATAAAAAGCCGGAATAACAATTGTACCTAAAATAGCTGCCAGCACCATACCTCCAAATACAGCAGTACCTAGAGATCTTCTGCAATTTGAGCTTGCACCGGTAGCAATAACCAGAGGAAATACACCAAGTATAAATGCAATAGCTGTCATAACTACAGCTCTGAACCTTAGTCTAGCCGCCATTTCTGCAGCTTCAAGAATTGGTTTACCAGATTCCCTCTGCTCTTTAGCAAACTCAACTATTAAAATAGCTGTTTTACTTGCCATTCCAAAAAGTAAAGCAAATCCAATCTGAGCATATATATTATTCTCAATACCAGTGATCCAAAGGGCAATTAAAGCTCCAAATATTGCTACTGGAACAGATAATATAACTGCAAATGCTATCAGCCAGCTCTCGTATTGTGCAACTAAAAACAGATAAATAAAGGTTATTGCAAGTGCAAAGATAATAATAACGACATTCCCAGCTAAAATCTGCTGATATGCGGTACTTGTCCAGGAATAGGTCATGGTATTAGGAAGTTCTTCTTTTGAAATTCTTTCCATTTCACTTAAAGCCTGACCGGAACTGTATCCAGCAGCAGGTCCCCCAAATACATCAGCAGAATTAAGCATGTTATAATGGCTAACTACATTAGGCTCGAGTACAGTTCTGCCTTTAACAAATGTTTTTAACTGAACTCTATTTTTATCCTTATTCAACACATACAGATTATAAATATCCTGAATCTTATCTCTAAATTCAGATTCAACCTGAATCAACACCTGATATACCTGACCGAATTTATTAAACTGATTTATATACATTGAGCCTAAATAAGCCTCTAGAGTCTGGTTCAGGCTGCTAATTGCTACTCCTAGCTTTTCTACTTTTTCTCTATCTATATCTAAATATACTTTGGGAACGTTTGCTCTATAGGTTGAGTAAACATTATCTAGAATCGGAGATTCGTTTGCAACTGAAGTTAACCTGCTTAAAGCAGAAGATAGAACCTTAGGATTTGAGCCTTCTTTTTGTTGAAGTTCATATTCAAACCCGCCACTGACACCTAATCCGGGTATGGGAGGCAAACCGAATGCGGTAATAGTTGCACCGGGAATTTCCTGGAATTGTTCATTTAGTTTATCTAGAATGTAAGTCAACTGAAGCTCTGGAGTAGTTCTCACAGACCAATCTTTCAAGATACCTGTTGCAAATCCTACATTTGAAGCAGTAGTACTGCTCATTATTGAGAACCCTGTAACAGACTGTACAGCGACAACTCCATCAGTTTTCTGTACAATATCAGATATCTTCCTCATTATACGGCCTGTTCTGTCTAAAGATGCACCATTTGGCAGCTGCACATTTACAAAGAAAGCCCCCTGATCTTCATTGGGGATAAAACCCGTTGGAATCCTATCGTAGATCAGATACATGGCACCTAACAGCAGCAGAAAAAATATCACAACAATTGAAAGTCTTCTGATAAGAAATGAAACTGTTCTATTATACTGATTTGATAAAAAATCAAAAAATTTATTAAACCATACAAAAAAGATAAATTTTTTACCCCGCTTACCGGTAAGCAGAGTTACGCACAGTGCCGGACTCAATGTTAGAGCGTTGAAAGCAGAAATGCAAACAGAGACAACTATTGTAACTGCAAACTGTCTATAAAGTGAACCTGAAATTCCCGGGATAAATGCAACCGGGATAAAAGTAGCAAGTAATACCATTGTTGTTGCGATAATTGGACCTGTCACTTGTTCCATTGATTTTAATGTAGCTGCAGTTGGATCTAGATTTTCAGTTTCCATTATCCTGTGGACATTTTCTGTAACGACTATCGCATCATCAACAACAATACCAATAGCAAGAATTAATCCGAAGAGGGTGATAAGGTTAATGCTATAGCCTAACCCTAATAGTACAGCAAAAGTTCCAATCAAAGAAACAGGGATAGCTAAAGTAGGAATAAGAGTAGTTCTCAAATCCTGAAGAAAAATGTATGTAACAATTATTACAAGAATAACAGCAATAAAAAGAGTTTTAACAACTTCGCTAACGGAGGCAGTTACAAATTTAGTAGTATCATACAAAATATCGATTTTAACATCACTTGGGAAGCTTTTTGATAATTCTTTTATAGTTTTTTTTACAGCTTCAGCAGTAGCCAGTGCATTAGCATCAGCCAGCTGGTAAACTCCAAGAAGTGCAGCCGGTTTATTATTCATCTGTCCATATGCAGCATATGAAGAAGAGCCCAATTCAACTCTTGCAATATCTTTTATTTTTACATAGGCTCCAGTGGGAGAACTTCTGACAATAATATTTTCAAACTGTTTCGCAGATGACAATCTTCCCTGCGTTAAAACAGTATACTGAAATGCTGAATTCCCTTTTGTAGGGGGCCCGCCAATCTGCCCGGAAGCTACCTGAACATTTTGAGTATTAATAGCGTCAATTACTTCTTCCGGCGATATTTTCAGGCTTGCCATTTTAGCAGGATTCAGCCATATTCTCATAGAGTAATTCTGTGCTCCGAGAATATCTGCCTGTCCGATGCCCGGCAGCCTTTCTACCGGATACAGAAGGTTAAGAGTTGCAAAATTACTCAAATAAGTATTATCAAGTTTTCCACTCTCAGAATAAACACAGATAATCAATAATAGGTCACTTGATTCCTGCAGCACTGTAACACCCTCTTTCATTACTTCAGCCGGCAGGGATGCTAACGCAATTTGAACACGATTATTCACATTCACGGTATTCATATCAGGATCAGTACCTACATCAAATGAAACAGTTATATCACAGGACCCCTGATCTGTACTTTGAGAAGAGAAATAAATCATATTTTCAACGCCGTTTATCTGCTCCTCTAAAGGAGCAGTTACGGTATCAGCTACTGTGGAGGCGCTTGCACCTGGATATGTTGTCGACACAGATACTTCAGGAGGTACAATTTGCGGATACTGAGCTACAGGCAGCATGTAAATTGCTATCAGGCCTGCTAAGATAATAACAATTGCAATTACAAACGCAAACTTGGGTCTAAAAATGAAAAATTT
>CAZGAI010000386.1:0-4106 GCA_964523175.1 uncultured Victivallales bacterium
AAATAAGAGTTATGATTGTGGAAGATTCTCGTATTAAGCAGAAACTACTTACCCACTTATTAAATTCGGATGCAGATATAACGGTTACAGACATTGCAAATTCAGGCGAAGAAGCACTATTAAAACTAGAAAAGAACAAACCACACATTATAACAATGGATATTAATATGCCCGGCATGGATGGTTTTGAAACATCTAAAAAAATACTCTCTAAATATTCTATACCAATAGTAATAATAAGTGCTCAACGAAATGATAAGAATAAAACATTGATTACAAAAACTGCGAGAGAATCCGGCTCCCTCTATTTTCTCGACAGTCCACCAAGTCCATGGGACCCGGAATATAAGAAAAAGTCTCAGCAGATACTCAGGATGGTAAAACTGCTGTCTGCAACCAAAATGGTTACTCGTCACCGAAATATAGAAAAAAACAGTAAAAATGATATTGTTTCATCAAATAAAAATACAGCTTCTCCGACTTGCAAAGTTAACAACCAGAAAAATTCTAATGCTAAAATCAATTTAATTGCTATAGGAGTATCAACCGGAGGGCCGGGTGTTCTACAGGAAATAACCTCACAGTTGCCGAAGGACTATCCAATACCTATTTTGGTAATTCAGCACATTAGCCCAGGGTTTGACAGTATATTAGCAACTCACCTGAATAATGAAGTCCCCATCCATGTTAAAGTGGCAGAAAACGGAGAAAAGATTAATAAAGGGGTTGTTTATTTAGCGCCCGGTGAAAAAGATATGATAGTAACCAATAATAATCGTTTATTGACAGATAGGATTGATAACAATAAAATACTGCATCCCTCTGCTGCAGAATTTTTTCAATCAGTAGCAGAGCATTACGGTGAACATGCATTAGGTATCATTCTTACCGGAATGGGTGCAGATGGAGCTAAAGAGTTAAAGCTAATAAGAGATAAGGGAGGACCGACAATTGCTCAGAGTGAAGAGAGCTGCATCGTTTTCGGCATGCCCAAAGTAGCCATAAAGCTCGGCTCAGCAGAGAAGATCCTTACAACTGAAGAGATTATCAAAACTCTTATTGAAGTAGGCAAGAAAGTGGAGGAGGAAAGGTAGAGGCGAACCTGTGTGTTCGCCCTCTCTCTGTGACAATCCCTGATTGTTTATCGTTATTATTATGTTTCTGTAACATTATGAACCCAATTAATATTTTGTTGTAATGCGGCCGTTAGGGCAGACACATAGGTCTGCCCCCTACAGTAATTTAATTACATCTTCCGGATTTAAGGGTTTACTATAGTAGTACCCCTGTGCATAATCACAGCCATTCTCAATTAAGAAATCAGCCTGTTCTTTTGTTTCAACACATTCTGCAATGGTCTTAACATTAATTGATTTAGCTATAGATATGATATTTCTCACAACTCCCTGATATTTTTTACTTTCAGCAACTTTTTTTATTGCAGTTCCATCTATTTTCAAAAAATCAACCGGCAGTTCCAATAATCTCTGCATAGATGAATAACCGGATCCAAAATCATCAATAGCCATGAGTATATTATTATCTGTTAATCCCAACAGTGTTTCTGCTTTTAAGAATTGGCTGAAAGCTGTTTCTGTTATTTCTACTATAATTCTATCGGTTTGTATTTTATATTTATTAAAACAGCTATTCAATAGCGGAATAAACGTCTTTCTCTCAAATTGTACCGGTGATACGTTTATTGTAACAAATTTAGCTTTTAGGTCATTATCGCACCATAGAGAACATTGTCTCATCACTTCGTCTATTATCCAAATTCCTATTTCATGAATCTGTTTAGTTTTTTCAGAAAAAGTGATAAATTCATCAGGAGTAACTGTTCCGAGAATTTTATTTTTCCATCGTATTAATGATTCAAAGCCTACTATTGCATTATCGGATAAATCCATGATAGGTTGGTAGACCATTGAAAATTCATTATCTCTCAAAGCTCTATCAATTTCTTGTTCCAGGTTTTGCTGTCTCTCGTATTTGACTTTGATCTCCTCATTATATAATCTATACTGGCTTTTTCCGCTTTTTTTGGCCTCGTACATTGCCATATCTGCTTTCTGCAGTAATTCAGCATAAGTACTAATTGAATATTCATTTAGTATAGCAATACCAAGGCTCAAAGTAACAAAAATATCTTCACCGTTAATTTTTATAGGTTTTTTAAATGACTCTATGATTTTATTTGCTACAAAATCAACTCCATCTTTATTATCAAAATCCATTAATACAACAGCAAATTCATCTCCTCCGATACGACCAGTTATATCTTCTCCCCGTAGGATGTCTGTTAATTTGACTGCAGTAATCTTCAGTACTTCATCACCTGCCTTATGCCCTAATGTATCATTTATTGATTTAAAGTTATCCAGATCAAGGTGTAGAATAGCAAACTTTCTCTTTTTCCTGACCGCTAAGGCCAGTAAGTCGATAGCAATTTTTTTAAAAACACGCCTATTGTATATATCTGTCAGAGCATCATACGAAGCAAGCTTATTCAACATTTCTTTTGTTTTTAACAGCTCTCGCTGCGTTTCATTAAGATTCTGTATAGTAAGATTTAATTCAGTATTTTTTTCGACTGCATTTTCAAAAGATGACACAAGAAGGTCAAGTATTTGAATTCTGTCTGATGTAATATTGTATGTTTTTCCAGCAAATTGTATATTTATGCCTCGCCCTGGCTCCTGATTAACTCTAATATCGAAATTAGCAATAACCTGTTTAACTCTGGCGAGAAGGTATTCACTCTTATAAGGTTTTGTTATAAAATTATCAGCTCCACATTCCAGGCCTGATATTATATCTGTTGCATCGGAAAGAGAGGTTAAAAGAATAACCGGTATATTCTTAAATTTCTCGATTAATTTAAGTTCTTTGCAGAATTCAAATCCGCTCATTTCAGGCATAACGATATCGGATATAATAATATTCGGTATAATATTATTTGAATCCTTAAGATATTCTAATGCTTTTATTCCATTAACGGATGTTATAGAGGAATATCCGCCACGTTCAAGAATATATTCCAATTCCACAGCCTGTGTAGGACTGTCCTCAAGAATTAGAACATTCTTCTTTTTACTGTCTATTTTAAACATATAGAACTTTCTATAGGGTGACTAAACAACCTTGCAATTTATAGAGTAATCTACAATTTTTTTCCTAATTGATTTTCACATTCTCAAGATATTTTATCATTTTTTTCTTTAATCAAATGGTAATATTTTTTATTTTCTTCTGGAAATTTTGCTATAATTTCATGTTTTAATACTCCATTATTTCTAGAGTAAAGTCTATAAACCTCACATAATAAGCAATTATTATCGCAATTTTTTCCCGCTTTACAATCAAATTTTTCTTTACTGAAAATTCCGGCAATTATCCAGCAGCTATGCCCCATTTTTAACTTGTAAACAGGGCATGATTCATTTTTGTGAGGACAGTCCACATTCATATCCTCTCCGCATTTCATTATTTCCCAGCAGTTTGGAGTTTCATCTAAGTTTTCATAACTTTCTTCAAGATCCAAAGTTTTTTCTAAATTACCACTGTCATTATTTCTTATTATATCATCTGTGTATTTCTCTAATATCTTTTTGATTTTGCTCTGAACCTTTACAAATGCTTGAACAATATCGGGATCAAAATGTTTTCCACTTCCTGCTTTTATTATATTAGTCGCTTCTTCATGTATAATTGGCTCTTTGTAAATACGTTTACTTACTAAAGCATCATATACATCAGCAACAGCCATTAATCTGGCAAATAATGGAATTTCTTCCCCTTTAAGGCCTAACGGATAACCTGTTCCATCCCATTTTTCATGGTGTGCTGCGGCCATTTCGATTGCGTAATGCAGAAAGGATTCTTTATGCATTTTAGAATCTGCAATTTCCAGTGTTTTTTTACCGATAATAGTATGATATTTCATAATATCAAACTCTTCTTTTGTGAGTGCTCCGGGCTTAAGAAGTATCGAGTCAGGAATACCTACTTTCCCAATATCATGGAGCGGCGCAGACTGATAAAGGAGTTTTACATATTTGTCAGTTAATTGTTCTTTATATTTGGGGTAAGTTCTTAGTTCTTCC
>CAZGAI010000387.1:0-4103 GCA_964523175.1 uncultured Victivallales bacterium
AATACTGTTTCTGTTTTTTTTGTCTATTATTAATCCATATTTTGTTCCAAGTACGCCTTCATAATCAAATAGGAGAATAGCCCTTAAACGGGGGAGTTTTTTGTTCTCTTTAACTGCGAAAACTTTAATTAAACTATTAGGTTCCCAAGTTGTATCACAATCAATGATACCTATTGCCTGAAAATTTTTCAACGAAAGTCTGCCGTCAACAATTGCGTTCCTGACAGCTAGGATTGCAGGTACAGTCTGATCATCATATCTTGGGTCAATATAATTAATGATTAATACTTTACCAACGCATTCGTTTACAAGCTTAATATCGTTATTTTCAAGCAATGATTTCCATATTGGAAGTTTTTTGTTTACTTCAAGACCGTCTGCAGTAAGGAATTGAGAAAAGCATAATGATCCAGTGATTGTAATTAATAAGATGAATTTTTTCATGTTATCTTCCTTTATTAACAGATTGTATTATGAAGCTTTCTTACATTTTATATTAATTATTCAACTTTGCCTTATTTGTAATTTTACGGAATTCTTCTACATACTTCAATACTTATTTGATTTTTTTATTCTTCTTTTTATTGTGAGGTTTTTTTTTGCATCTGAGATGGTAAGGTTTTTAGTCCCAAGAGTACAAAAGTTGGGCCTGTAGTTGTTGGTTTTTGGGGATCTATTATTGTGTCAATTGTTTCCAGCATAGAAATATAGTAAGTAGGCAGTTTGTTCTGTTTAGCTCCCTGCATGACAAAGTCTTTATACCATTGATACGGTTTAAGAAGTGGATTTATACTGGTTGCAATATATGTACAGGCTTCAACTATTTCTCCCATAAACTCAATCGGAACCTTTATCTCAGTGTAGCCGTAATCAAGTCCTTCAGCTTTATCAAGGTTAGGCTTTTCACTAGTCTCTATTTCATACAAAACACCCCAGACGGTGCTCTGGAAGTCTTGGCTTTTAACAATGCTGCACTTCCCTGAACCGTCCTTGCTGGGTTTATTCCAGGCAAGAGTATATCCGGGCAGTTTGACTTTTCCGAGAACAGCAGCGGAAGGCACCCGTTCTCTAAGCCGTTCAAGAAGCATGTTTGATCCATACGCAAAATATTTCATAATGTTTTGTATTATATATTATACGGGGCAGAAAAGCCATACTTGGGGTATCAAAAGAACAGCAAAATTATTTTGCTGTTTGAGTAAATTCCAAAACACAAATAAATAGCAATCACCAAAATTAGAATGACTAAAACTATTAAAAACAACAAAATACTATAAACAAACGGCTAGATGTGCACGGCGCAAGTTTTTATGCAAAGCTTCCAATGTCACTTTTGTGCTTCCAACTACTTATAAGGCTACGATGGATAAAATGATGGATGATGTGCTGCCAGACAGGCAGAAAGTTTAAATATTTGATATTTGTAGCCTTTATTTTATTTCCTATTTGGGTATTATAAATTGAATTTTGTAATTTATTTGTAATTTGATGAGAAATAATACAAATTATTATATTGAATTTTATAATATCTACCTGGCGAGTGATACTATGTATAATGAAGAAACAATAACAATTAAAAAGGTCCAGAAACGAAGCAGGTATTATTACCTTTTCTGTTCAAACGGAGAAGAGTTTAAATTTGATCAGGAAATATATTATAAATATAATCTGACAGAAAACAGTGTTTTTAGCAGAGATCAATTCAATACTATTGTTAATGAAAACAAATTTAGGCTTTGTATGAATACAGCCATTCGACTGCTGTCTCAAAGGATGCACAGTGTTTATGAAATAAAAATAAAGCTGAGAAAGAAAGACTTTTCGTATGAAATAGTAAACAGGGTTATTGATGAGTTAGATAAAATGAACCTATTAAACGATCAACAGTTTGCTAAAAACTATATTGACGAACTGATTTATCGGGGGCAGGGGAAGTATAAAATTATTAACTCACTGCAGAAACGGGGTATCTCCAAAGAAATTATAGACGAAAATCTACATGAACTTGGTGATTCAGACTCAGAAGAAAGAAGGGCAGATGAAGTCTTGAATAAAAAGATTAAATCTCTCGCATATAAGGATATTGAACCGCGTAAACTAAAAGAAAAGCTTATTAGACATCTTATCTCAAGGGGGTTTAGCTCTGATATAGTTTTTAAAATAATTGATAAGCTGTAAATAAACACATTTTCAGATATTTTTTATGGATATAGGTTTATTAATCTGTCTATAACAGTATATTAAACGCCAATATAACCGATTTAGTAACTACTACGAAGATTGGAACCTTTTTTGTTTTTCATATTTAAAAGCAAAAATTGAGTTTTTTAAATAAAATTTTCGTGTTCTTCGTGGTAAAAAATAGTTCAGCTTTTCAGCTTGGCTTAGTTAGGAATTATGAGTAGAGATATTAAACTGATTAGAAATTTTTCTATAATTGCACATATAGATCACGGTAAATCTACACTGGCTGATAGGCTTTTGGAAGCTACAAGCTCTGTGGATAAGAGAGATTTTCAGGACCAGATTTTAGATAGTATGGAACTCGAAAGAGAGAGAGGCATAACCATAAAATCTCATCCTGTAAGAATGGAATATCAGGCTGATGACAAACAGGTATATGAAATGAACCTCATTGATACCCCTGGGCATGTGGACTTTTCTTACGAGGTCAGCCGTTCTCTTGCAGCTTGCGAAGGAGCATTACTGCTGGTTGATGCAGCACAGGGTGTACAGGCACAGACAGTAGCAAATGCCAAGCTTGCAATGAAACAAAACCTAGTTATTATTCCTATAATAAATAAAATAGACCTTCCGGCATCCAATATAGAACTATGCTATGAACAGCTTGAAGAGACCCTGGCTATACCGCGCGAAGAAGCGATTCTCGCGAGTGCTAAAGATGGTACCGGTATTAAGGAAATACTTGAAGCTGTTGTTAAAGTTATTCCTGCCCCTGAAGTAGATAGAAAATTAAATGGAACCAATGCGTTGATTTTTGACTCTACATATAACCCTTACCGCGGTGTGGTTAATTATGTAAAAATTGCAAGTGGATCTCTTACGAGAGGGAAGAAGATACGGCTTTTTAGTAACTCTCTGCAAAGTGAAATAAAGGAAGTTGGCTATTTTAAACTGGGTATGAAGCCTGCCGAAGAGTTGACAGAAGGGGAAGTAGGATACATTATTGCAAATATTAAATCTCCGGGTGACACAAAAATTGGAGATACAATAACACGTATGGACGACCTGAGTACTGGAGCGCTTCCCGGTTTTAAGGAAATACGGCCTATGGTTTTCAGTGGTATTTACCCCATTGATACTGCTGACTACGAACAGTTAAAATTAAGTATGGCTAAATTGCAACTTAATGATGCAGCTTTTGTATATCAGGCTGAAAGCTCTGTCGCGCTTGGCTTTGGATTTAGATGTGGTTTTCTCGGTCTTCTTCATATGGAAATTATACAGGAACGTCTGCGGCGCGAATATAATATGAATATTATTGCCACCTATCCGAGTGTAATATATCATGTTTATCTAAAAGACGGTTCTATGCTGAAAGTTGATAATCCTATACACCTTCCAGACCCAACACGTATAGAGCGTATTGAAGAACCTATTATATTGGCAAGCATAATGTCACCCAATACGTATATTGGAGATATTATGAACCTGGTAATGAGCAAAAGAGGGTTATGTACATCTACTGAGTCGGTTGATGCAAAGCATGTAATGATTACGGCTACTCTGCCTCTTCATGAAATTCTGCTGGATTTTTATGACAAACTGAAATCCGTAACACGTGGATACGGCAGCATGGATTATGAGCCGCATGGATACAATCCTGATTCTATGGTTAAACTTGATATACTTGTGCATGGTGAACCTGTTGATGCATTTTCTTCCATTGTTCATAAAGATCTGGCTGAAAGCAGAGGTCGTCAAATAGCTGAAAGGTTGAAGGACGCAATTCCGCAGCAGATGTTTCAAGTGCCGATTCAAGCTTCGATAGGAGGCAAAATTATTGCCCGGGAAACTATTAGGCAGATGAGAAAAAATGTTACTGCCAAATGTTATGGCGGAGATATTACCAGAAAAAGAAA
>CAZGAI010000388.1:0-4102 GCA_964523175.1 uncultured Victivallales bacterium
GTGAAATTTATGTTCTTTCAAAAGAAGAGGGTGGAAGACACACACCTTTCTTTACGAACTACAGACCTCAGTTTTTCTTCAGAACAACTGATGTAACTGGTATTGTAACTCTTCCTGAAGGAACAGAAATGGTAATGCCTGGGGACAATGCTACTGTTAACGTAGAACTTATTGTTCCAATTGCAATGGAGAAAACACTTCGCTTTGCTATTCGTGAGGGTGGCAGAACTGTAGCATCAGGTCGTGTAACAGAAATTATTGAGTGATCAACTTGATAAATTAATTTAATAAATTGTCCCGAGTGGTTTCAAAAGAAGTTGCTCGGGGTAGTTTTAATAAATATTATAGAGATTTTATTATGTCACGAGAAATAATTACATTAGCATGTACAGAATGCAAAAGACGTAATTATACTACCATGAAAGAGAAACGTAATACTCCTGGTAGGATAGAAAAGAAGAAATTTTGTAAGTTTGAAAGAAAACATACTGTACACAGAGAAACTAAATAGTAAATTTAAACCTTTATTTTATGTAGGTGAGTAGCTCAGCTGGTAGAGCAGCGGTCTCCAAAACCGCAGGCCGCAGGTTCGATCCCTGTCTCACCTGCCATAAGAATTTTAATAGAAGTGTAATATGAGTAACTGGCTGACAAATACGAGAAAGTTTATAGCAGGAACACTTGATGAACTACAAAAATGCAAGTGGCCGACAAGAGAAGAACTCTTTCATTCAACTATAGTGGTAATCGCAGCAATTGCAGCGATAACAGTTTTTGTTGCTTGTGTGGATTTTGCCAGTCAGAAAGTAATAAGGTTTCTGACAGGGTTTTAACTTTAGGCTTCAAACAGGGGACTTTTTAATATATTATGTGTAATACTGAAGAAAAAAAAGAGGGACAATGGTTTGTTGTTCAAGCTTTATCAGGTCATGAAAACAAGGTGAAGGATAACTTTGAAAGAAACCTGAAACTTGAGATGAACAATATCCCTATCTATGAAGTACTGATTCCTGTTGAAAGAGTATCCGAAGTAAAAAATGGTGAAAAAATTACATCCTCAAGAAAATTTTTTCCGGGATATGTCTTATTAAGAATGGACTTATATGATTCGGAAAACAATATAAAAGATGATGTATGGTATTTTGTTAGAGAAACACAGGGTGTTATTGGTTTTATTGGTGGAGGCGCTAGCCGTCGTCCGCTGCCACTGTCTGAACATGAAGTGAACAATCTCATGATGCAGGTTCAGGAGCGAAAAGACAGTGTGGTTCCAAAAATTAACTTTGAACAGGGTGAAACTGTCAGAGTTAAAGACGGCGCTTTTGAAAATTTTGAAGGTGTTGTTGAGGAAATAGATCACGACAAAGGTAAAGTTAAGGTATCAGTTTCGATATTTGGTCGTTCAACTCCGGTTGAACTTGAATTTTGGCAAGTTGAGAAGGAGTGAGCGGAACTCTCAACTTTGGATAAGAAAATATAAACAATTTTGTGGAAGATATTCCGTTCTTTCGCACCACATGATTGAATGGCAGGTAGAAAATGGCTAAAAAAGTTACTGCTGAAATAAGATTACAGATTCCTGCAGGTGCTGCTAACCCAGCCCCACCAGTCGGTCCAGCACTTGGACAGGCAGGTGTAAATATAATGGAATTCTGTAAGAAATTTAACAGCGCAACTCAATCTCAGTCAGGCATGATTATTCCTGTAGTTATTACAGTCTACAAAGACCGTTCTTTTACTTTCATTACTAAATCTCCTCCGGCAGCTATTCTATTGAAAAAAGCTGCAGGACTTGCATCTGGGGCTAATACTCCTGGAAGAGAAAAAGTAGGGACTGTAACTAGAGAACAGGTTTTGGAGATTGTCAAAACTAAAATGGAGGACTTAAACGCCAGAAACGAAGAAGCAGCCATCAAGTTAATTGAAGGTACTGCTCGGAGTATGGGAATTGAGGTGGTAGATGCATAGAAGTAAGTTATACCGTTCACAGTCAGAAAAGATTGAAAGTCAACAAATTTATAGTTTAAGTGATGCATTAACAATTCTAAAAGATATGCCTCACGCTAAATTTAATGAAACAGTTGAAATTTCTTTCAATCTTGGTATTGATCCAAAACAGTCTGATCAAAATGTCAGGGGTGCAGTTACACTTCCTAAAGGATCAGGTAAAAAGGTTACTGTTGCAGTAATTGCTGCAGGGGACTCTGCGGAAGCGGCTAAGGCTGCAGGAGCAGATGAAGTTGGTATGGAAGATTTGATTGAAAAAATCAAAGGTGGATGGCTTGAATTCGATTCCTTGATCGCAACACCGGCAGCAATGCCGAAAGTAAGACCTTTAGGTAAATTGTTGGGACCAAGAGGTTTAATGCCTAATCCAAAAACAGGCACTGTAACAGATAATGTAGCAGATGCTGTAAAAGAAGCAAAAGCTGGTCGCGTTGAATTTAGAGCTGACAGAGGAGCTTGCGCTCATGTTCCTGTTGGAAAATTATCTTTTACTGTAGAGGACCTGGATATTAACTGTATGTCAGTTATAAAGGCTATTGTTGCCGCTCGTCCTGCGAGTACTAAAGGAGCTTATATAGTTAGTTGTGCTATTTGTTCGACAATGAGTCCTGGAATTAAAGTGAAAGTAAGTGATTTCACAAAACCGGGAGGATCTAAATGAGAATTGAAAAAACTCAAATAGTAAATGATATCGGCAAAATTATAGAAGAATCATCTTTTCTATATATGGTATCGTACAAAGGTCTTAAGGTAAAAGATTTTGATCTGTTACGGATTGATTTAGACAAAGTTGAAGCTAAATGCCATATCCTTAAAAACAATTTGATTTTAAAAGCTGCAGAATTAAAGAGTATTGAAAAT
The DNA here is from genome assembly GCA_964523175.1 of uncultured Victivallales bacterium. GTDB lineage: Bacteria > Verrucomicrobiota > Lentisphaeria > Victivallales > GWF2-38-69. Next base: position 2,869 of record CAZGAI010000388.1, read on the forward strand.
TTAGCTGCAATGGAGCTAATTGGAGATACAGCTTTAATCAGTGGTAGTGGTGACCCGGGAGCGGTTGCTAAATCATTAAGTGATTTTGCTAAAAAACATAAAGTGGTTTCTTTCAAGGGTGGATATCTTGATGGATCAGTATTAAGCGGAGTAGATGTAGAATCTATTTCTAAGTTGCCACCAAGAGAAGTTCTTCTGGCTCAACTGCTTGGAACATTGCAGGCACCTGCAAGTAGTCTTGCAAGGCTGTTGAATACAAAATTATCCAGTATCGTTTACGTAATTAATTCATATAAAGAAAAATTGTCCAATAGTTAAAAATATTTTGGAGGAATATAAAAATGTCTGAAGAAGCAACAAAAACAAATATTTCCGCAGAAATGGAAAAATTTATTTCTTACATCGAAAACATGACTGTTCTTGAACTTTCTGAGCTTATTAAAGTCTTAGAAGATAGACTTGGCGTTTCTGCTGCCGCTCCTATGGCAGCAATGGGGCCAATGCCTGCAGCAGCAGCTCAGGAAGAAGTCGAAGAACAAACCGAATTCGACGTAATTCTTAAAAGTTTTGGAGCATCAAAGGTTCCTGTAATTAAGATCGTTAGAACTCTAACAGGTCTTGGACTTAAAGATGCAAAAGACTTAGTTGAAGCAGCTCCTAAAGCTATTAAAGAAGCAATAGGAAAAGACGAAGCTGAAAAAATCAAGAAAGATCTTGAAGCAGCTGGTGCTTCTGTTGAGCTCAAATAATACTCAATAAATTATTTATTTTTAAAAACGGGAAATGCGAAAATACGTGTTTCCCGCTTTTGCCGTTTGCACTAAAACTATTTATCAGTGTAATTGATTATTATAAAAACAGCCTCAAATAAAGGCAGTTTTTATTTGTACTTCATAATATAAAATGCAGGTGTACAACTATGGCTGAACGTATTAATTTCGGCAAACTTCGTGAAGTACTTGAAATTCCAAATCTCATTGGAGTTCAAACCGGGTCATACGAAGATTTTTTACAGAAAGATGTACTGCATGAAGAGAGAGTAAACGAAGGTCTTCATGAAGTATTTCAGGAAATATTTCCTATAGAGAGTTATGATAAGCAGTATATTTTGGAATATATGTCTTACTCTTTAGGAAAAGCAACAAAAAGTGTTGTCGACTGTTTAAAAGATGGTCAAACATACAGTGCTCCTTTGCATGTAGAATTTAGACTTGACAGTAAAGGGGAAGTTAAA
>CAZGAI010000389.1:0-4082 GCA_964523175.1 uncultured Victivallales bacterium
CCAAGTAATTAATTCTTCTGAGTTATGCCATGAAGCAGCATCCCAAGTAATATAGATTTTTGAAAGCTTATTATACTGATTATAAATCATCTCAATAAGTTTAATCATAGCCTCAGAATTTTTAGATTTATTAAACATCCAACTTATTTGATTACTTTTAGCACTTAAAGCTGCTGAGAAAATAATTGATCCTTTTGATTTTGCATTAACAGGAATTTTTCTAATGTAATTTTTATGAAAATATGTTCTACCTCCATATTTTTTTACTTGCATGGGACCAACTTCATCAATAAAAAAAAGTTCTTCATTTTCTTTAAGAGAATGTAAAACTTTGAGTAATAAATCCACTTTTTCTCTATAGTCAGGATCAGAACTTGTCAACCTTTGTCTTGTTTTTTTTCGGCTATATCCACTAATTTTTCTCAATAATTGACCTGTTGTAGATATAGATATTTTATCATTATATTTTTTTACATAAATTTCATTTAAAGCTGAAATAGTCCAGTTACTTCTATTTATTCCAAAGGTATTTGGAGGTTGATGAAAAATTTCTAGTATCCTATTTGCTCGTAACTGAATTCTTTTTTCAATTTTTGGTTTATTTTGACGTCTTGGCTCTAAAAGTTTATCTAGTCCTGATGCATTATAAATTTTTATCCAATTCTTTACTCTGTTTGGAAAAACTTCAATTTTTTCTGCCAAATATTTAGGTCCACCTTTTTTACTATCCAAAATAACAACTGCTTTAGCCCATTTTCTTTTGTCGTGCGATTTTCTTAATTTCACAAGTTTATCAAAATCTTTTGCCTGTATGAATCTTACCTCCCATTCGTGAAGCTTATAAAATCGTGTATCTATTGTAATTTCTGATAATAAATTTTGGGGAGGCTCAGAATCTGTTAATTTAAGATAATTATCTTTCTCTATATCGAAACTTGGATATTGTAATATATTATTACCATTAAAAGCTATTAAATGAGGTTTTAATTTTACATCACTTTTTATAATATCAATTATTTCAAGCGAGAATCTTTGCTCATCACCAAAATCATATATATATTCAAATTCCATTTCTAGCCCTAGATTTAACTGGGAAATTTGTATGTCACAAGAATAGGAGCTTTCCTCAAGATTGTAATCCAAAATATTATTCTTAGAAATACCGAAATAATAATATAATTTTTTATAAATAATAAATTTATATAGATGTATATTGTCCCAGCATAAAATTTGAATAATTGCATCATTTAGTTGCTCTAAAGTATACTTTTCTGAAATTAAAAGAATTCTGTTCCACATAGCTTTTGCTGTAAAATTATCACCAAAACCACCTAAATATTCAAGTTTAATTTTATAAAATATCATAGTTCTAGCCATGGGTTTTATTAATAAAAAAAATATTATTATGATCTTCGTTTTTTGTGTCAAATTTATATGTAGTAGTAAGGTGCTTTTACCAGTCTTTAATAACCTTTTTAAATTCTTCTTGAAAAGCCGGGCCCTTTGCATTAGCATATTTAATCTTCAGCCTTAATGTCTGCCATTCATTCGGCTTATTCATAACCTCTATGAACATTTTTTTAACTTGAGTTGTTGCTAAAACATTTTCATTATAAACTTTTCTTGTAGCAGAAATATTGTAATTCCCTATACCTCTTATATAATAGTTTAATATTTCATCAGGGAATTTTGATTCTAATATTTTTACAATTGAATAAAATTCTGGATAGGAGGTTTTCGTGATTCTTTTTAATGCTGAGCTATAATCCAAACAACTTAAAAATATTTTTAATCTTTGTTCAGGCCAGGCACTATCTAATCTTTTCAAGATCAAAGGTTCATATTTTTCCCATTCGGTTGCATTACATTTAGATTTAAATGTTTGATAAGATTCGTGTGAAAGACGCTCACTTGATTCCTCAAACTCCAGCTTCAAATATAAGTCTCTATTACCGCTTTCTTTTGCCTGCTTAGAAGCAAACATTCTAAGTTCAGTCATTCGGCCTTTACCGTATTTTAAACCCTTTTCTAAAATATCTATAGCTTCCTTCTTACTCCCTTTATCCCAATAAAACATAACAAGGTCATAATAATCCAAGCCATACTCGAGCCTATTCTTTCTTAGTCTAAGGTAGTTTTCTTCATCTTTAGTTTTCTATAAAGCCCCATTGCATTTGTATTACACCCTATCGATTCAAATCATTCAGCAAGATGCCTTGAATCTTCATCATCTTTAGCTATAGAATAAGCTGTCTCGTATAAAGGATCTGACATTCCAGCATTATCACTTCGTATATATTCTAGGATACTATCCAGTATATCATATCTAAATTCTTTGGATGTATTAAGCTATTCTAATTTTTTGGAAAGCTCATACAGTAACTCTGCAACAGAATCTTCAGTATCATAGTCTCCTCCGCCATATTCATCCAACTCACTTAGATCATCTTCAAGGTCATTCCAGATTGACCAAATCGCTTCTTCATCACTTTTCTGTTTAATATTTTCTGGAACATCTACTTTTATTCTTAAAAACTCAGGTATTTTTGAATATGCTGAGTTATCACTCTTGGCTAATTTATAAATCAATTCTATTAGATTATCCTTGTCGACATGAGTTAATAATTCTTTTAATAACTTTTTATCCATTATATCATTTACTACCTAATTAAAGATTTACACCAAAGGTATTTTGTTTATTAGAGGAATTTTTTCCTCAATAATAATAAACAGAATATCATAAAAACTTTTTTCTTCCATCGTTTATGAAACCTTCAAGAAAATCCAAATAACTTCTGCCACCTGAAATCATTCTTAGCTTTATTGAATCTTCTACCCCTTTTAATGATAATAGCCAATCTGAAATATTAAGAACTGAAGCTTCCTCAAAAACGGTATTTACATCTTTAGCTTCTCGTATGTCAGTTTTTAAACCATCAATCTTATATGCTAAATCGAATATAATTTCTTCTTTTCGATTTTTCGGAGTAGATTTTAATTTCCCTTTTTTTGCAATATTTTTTGCTTTTGATAGTGATGATTTTGCATTTGAATCTGTTAATATTATATTTTCTTTTTGGGCCACTTTATCTGTGTCATAGATTGCACTTTCTATATTCCACATGATTTCTGCAAAAAATTCATCTTTCATTAAATTTGTTGTATTCATATTCTTTCCAGTTCACTCTAATTCGTTATTGAACTCATCTAACCTTCGTTGAGCATCTTCCTCGGTTTTTTCTTCTGAAATTACGTTTCCATCATCATCACAGACAAACCATCCTCTTGCAACCTTAGGATCGTCTGGATTTGGCAGCCAGACAAATTCATCATTGTTATCTAAACCGTATACAAATGTTTGACCTTTATTGTCTGTTACATCTATTCTGGGTTTAATTTTTAAATTATCTTCATGAATTTCAATTTCATGACCATCCATTGGGCCAGCATAAAGTACTTTTTTGATTATTTTCTCCATAATTATTTTCCTCATAACTATTATTATATCGGTTTCTCTTTTTAGAAAACTGATATAATAGTTCAGTATTATTATTAAAATTCTATTACCTTTTAGGTTTTAATACAGTAGTATAAATATTGTTAAAACATTAGTCTCTCCGTTTATTTACGGTATGAGAAAGGCGTTCGGTGAATGGGGTTCCAATCTCAGCAAAATTTTTATATCCCTATTAACTGCTGAACTACTTCTGCTTCTGTATTATTTGAATGTACTGCTTTTGAAATAATATTATTTGTAACTTCATCTAAATATGTTCTAAGAGTTTTGTTTAGTTCTTGAAATTCAGGCCATAGGGTTTCATCTACAAAAGATGCAGAAACTTTAACCATTACAGTAGTATGTCTTTGTCTATAGTAACGAAAAGGTTTTAATTCATATCTCCGTAATAGTGCTATAAAAAGTTTTCTTGACCAAGAATCAGTAAGAGAAAATTTATATTCAATAGGAGGATCAACATCTTGGATTTCTTTAAATCTCTTTTGCATTCTTTTTAATGCTTTTGCTGCAGCTCCTTTTTCTCCACTGGTAGTAGCTCCGTCAAAAAGAGCTTCAATTTTTCTTA
>CAZGAI010000390.1:0-4068 GCA_964523175.1 uncultured Victivallales bacterium
TGGGTAGCAGGGGTTTGTAAAACTTATTGCTGAGTTGCACGTCAGCAAAAAGTGAAGAAAAGGGCTGCATTAAATTTTTCAGAGTGAGATAGTGGAGAAAAAGTACATGTTTGCGTCTGCCGGCAAGGATCCAAATAAATGTACAAATACAGCACCTTGGCACTTCATGGGAAATGGATCAGTTTTTCAGTAAATGTACAAATTTATATTTTAGGCCCAAAAACAGGGGCAGTTCAATACGGCAAACATTAACAATCGAGCTTAGAATAAATTTATGAAGGTCTTTTTTTCTTTCATAAATTTATTCATTTGTAATTATTTTAATTAAGCTGCTTTTGCTTCATCCTCAATTAATAAGTATTCTTCTCTATATTTAATAATTTCTTTTTTAATGTTAATATAAGTTATTTCAATATTTCTTATTTTTGACTTAAAACTATCAATTTGTTTCAAAGTTAAATCAATTTTAAAATTTAAATTTTCAATCTGTCTTTCTTGATACTCAATTGATTTTATAGGATCTTTACTATTGATAATTTTATTATTAATATCCTGAATTATTTGTTTCTTTTGTTCCTTTGTTTCCAGGAGTGATTTTATAAATCTCTGCTTATAGCTTAGATTTGATTTAGCTCTATGCAGGGAAATATAGACAGCTTCTCTCTCTTCATTCATTAATTTATATTTATACTCACGTTTCATCATTTCTTTAACTTCTGGGTCTGCTTCAAGTTCAATCTGTATTTCTTCGCTTGACGGCATAGAACCGCCCTGCATTTCTTCTTTAGTTGATATTTCCTCTGTAGCTTCTTTATTCCATAACGCCTCATTCCAGCCTTTTTTATTTGATACAAGGTCATATGATATACTGTCAAATGAACCTTTCATGAAAAAATTATGAACATTTACAGTAGAGTTCATATTTCCGTATCTAATCCCTCTTCCATTCCTCTGTCTTATTGCTGCGGCATTATATGGTATATCTAAATGATAAATCTCTCTTGTTGTCACTTGTAAATCCATACCTTCGCCCATTGACTTAGTTGTGCCTATAATAATTTTTACATCCCCTGAATTATATTTTTCCTGCAGTTCAAATTTAAGAACATCCTTTTTATTCCCTGATGGGGTCCTAATATCATTACCTGTTTTTAAATTAGTAATATACCTACCAGTCATAATAGCTATTTCGTTTTTATTTACGCCTGTTCTTAAAAGTAACTCTCTTTTGATTTCTTTGTGGATATCTTCATCCATGAGACCGGCTTCAAATTTTGAATAACCAGCAGTATCTAAAAATATCAACTGCCCACACTCGGGATTATTTATAAGTTTCTCGGAAATTATATTTAATGCTAATTCAATTTTATCATCGTTACGGTTGTGAGATCTATTATAAATATCGATACTTGCATGAGCACCAAAATATAGGCGTGGATCAATCGAGGCATTTCTAGCGTTTGTGTAAATTGCGATAGGTGTGTCTTCGCCTGCTACTCTTTTATTGTTTAAATTTGACTGCCTATCTCTTAAATCCTGTTCTATAAGTGAATATTCATTAGATTTTTCTAAATAATGATTGATAACATTTTTAGAAGGAATTTCTATATTTAAATTCTCTATGCTCTTTTTGTCAACAAACCGGTTAAGAATATTTTTTAGGTCAACAGCATTGACTATTTTTGACAGAACAAACTTAGTAAGTTCTCTGTTTTTAATATCCCTGACAACTTGAAACTCAAAAAAAGAATTACTAAAATCAAGGTCTGAATAAATACCGTATTCATTGAAAATGTCTTTATCTAAATGACGCAGCATAGTATATACTTCAAGGGGCTTGTTGGGTGTTGGTGTAGCAGTCAAAAGAAATATATTTTTACCGTTGTTACGATCGGAAATATAATTACATTTGAACCTAAAATCATAACTTCTAGCAGATTTTAAGGAGATTTTATCATCCGTATTATTATTAAATTCAAACTGAATACCAAGACCTGACTTTACAAGCTCCTGCCTGACAGCTATATTTTTAAAATTATGTGCTTCGTCAGCAAAAATACAATCGATTCCTAGATTTTCTAAAGTAATATGTTTATCTCTGGGTCTGTTAATTAAAATTTCTCTGTAATCATCAACTTTTTCATCGATTAATAATTTTGTTCTGGAATCGGATTTTTCATTATCAATATGTTCACTAACCACATGATTAAAATATGTAAGTTCAGAAAAACTATCAAGTTCAATCTGTTTGAAACCTTCATGAGATATTAGAATATAGTCACAATTTGTTTTTGCTGTTTTTAATAACAACTCTTTCCTTTTGTCCTGTGGTAAATTACCAAGATTAACAATAACAGAATCAGGATATAGAATATTTATTTCAAATTCCCATTTTTTTATAGTTTTTGCCGGTACAGTGAAAATTGGTTTATTAATTATTCCTCTTTTTTTAAGAAGTCTGGCTAATACTATAGAACAAAATGTTTTACCTGCTCCTACATCATTTGCGTTGATACATTTTCCTTCATAATAAGCTTGTATTATCCAGCTGATCTGATTTTCTCTCAACCTTATTACTTCCCCTGTTTTTGGATTAACAGGGTTACAGTTTTTTAATTCTTCTAAAATATCATTAATCAAATATTTGGCTTTTAAATAATCAGGCTGTACGTATGATCTATATTTTTTATTATATTCATATTCAACTTTATTACATATCTCTGTATCATTTAAAATAAGCTGTTTTATTTTTTCTTTTATTTCGATAATCATTTCGTCGGCTTCGGCCACTTTCTGCAGATATAAAACTGCTGCCTCTTTTACTTCTCTTCTTACAAGAGATTTACCATTTATATATTTTTTATATATTTCTTTCTGATCCATTGTTAAACATCTATAATCATTAAATATTATATGCCATTCATTCTTACCGTTTCTATTGCTTTCACGCTGTTTTATATCAAACCACTTGCTTAAATGTGGTCTGATCCAACCCTCAACGCCTTTAAAATTAAAATCATTAATTGTTTTGAATTCAGGCAATATACTTTTTAAACTGGTGATCTGTTCTTTTATTTTGTTTCTGAAATACTTATTATTTAACTGACTTTCAGCCTGTTCTATTTTTTCATAAATACGCCCTGAATAATATAAAATATCATTTTGAATTATTTTTTCATACTGAGATAAATTAACAATAGAATAGCCTTTGCTAATTAGCTTTTTAACATCTTTGACGTTTAAATGTTTACTATCAATATTGATAGTAATTACACCTTTGTTATTTTCAGAGGCAAGGGCCTTTTCTGTGAGTGTTGAATCTTTAGTAATAATATGAATCCCGGAATTTTCATATTTTACTTTCTTATAGAAAACATCAGAGAGGTTAAATTCACTATCAAATAATGTTGTTAGGTCAAAATAAAAAGAAAGTGCATCATATTTTTTAAAAAATGACTTTAATTTTTTATCTTTTTCCGGGAGAGAATAAGACTTTTTATAAGAAACTAAAAGATTTTCGGCTAATTTTGAATAATAACTGTCTCCGTTTTTTTGAAAAATATCTGCAAGTTTTAAAATTCTATGTAATATTTCAATCTGTTTTGACTGCTTAGGATCTACAATGTTATAAATTCTTGCTTTGCCTGTAATATCTTTAAATTCTATCTCTTTATAAAGTGAATAGTATTTAAAATTTTCGTTTGATGTTACAGCTATAAAACTATCATAAAAACAATCATCAACTGTATTATAAGAGCTGTTTTCAGTGAGGATTGTTATATTTTTTTTAACCAGGTATGATTTATTGTTTTCTTCCCATTTTTCAAATTCTTTAGAATCTGCAGGGATCACGTTTTCAGAGTCTATATTAATAGATTTCTTAGGGTTGTATTGTCTTAATAGATCAAATTTTATTTTACTTAAATCTGTTCTGCCGGTTGCTGCTAAATATTCCTTTCCAAATCTGTTTTTTAAAACCTTCTGTTCTCCTAAAAAGTTTTCAGGAAACAATTTGTAAAACTCATTTGATATGACATTATCAGAAAAGTTATAAGTATTAATAAATGA